>JAAYGA010000275.1 GCA_012727935.1 Pseudomonadaceae bacterium
CACAGTGGGTAAATTCAGAAAGCCCGAGTCTGGCATCGGCTACTTTATGGGTGCGCTTTATTTGGTTGGGCTGCTCGCTATTTGGTTCCCAAAAAGCATTCTGGTGAAGTTGGTAGGCTTCTTTAACTAGCATTTCGCTGTTATTAAAAGCTTCCATAATTTCCATGGTACGACAAGAAATACCATCGGCCTGACCAAACAACATAGGGCCAGCTTTTTGTTCCACTATACAGGTGGAGATATCTGGAAATTCCGCCAACTGCCTTGCTAAAGCTAAGCCAGCGGGGCCACAACCCACAATTAACACATCCACTTCTTTGGGTAGGTCTTTAATCGGTGGGATAGGCGCAGGCTTTCGAGCTGCGTCTGGAATTTGATAATTACCCGGCTTAAAACCATTCAGGTGAAACTGCATTGCCTAATCCTCTTAACAATAAACTGATGCACTAGAGTCTAGAGGGTAAGCAAGAAAAGTTTGTCACCTATAAATGGGGACGTTTAGATTTTAACCATAAGCGTAATGCAGGTAGGCGATTAACTAAAACAGCTAAAAATATTAGTGTGCAACCTAAAAGCTGGGAAAAACTCATCACTTCACTAAACCAAAAGCTGGCTAATAAGGCTGTCCAAACTGGTTCTAAGGTCATAATAATTGCGGTGTGGCTGGGTGGTGCTAAACCTTGGGCGTAGGTTTGCATTAAAAATCTTAGGCTGGTGGCTAAAAATAAGCTGGCAAAAAACCAACCCCAAATCGCTGGTGTGTGTTGAAAGTTCCATTCTTCAAAAACAAGCGAAACCCCACCTGTTATTAGCCCTGTAACCAATAATTGTATCGAGGTTAAGGGTAGGGCTGAAATACCTGCTGCGGCACGGCTATTAAAAATAAACATAAAAGCTAAAAAGGTTGCTGAGAGTAAAAAACACAGCTCACCCCAACCAAAATAGAATTCACTATCTAAAGATAAAACTGCTAAACCTGAAATTACAAAAGGTAAGGAAAGGAAGGCAAAGCGACTGGGTTTTTCACCCCCCAAAGCAAAATTAAGCAAAGGAACCATAACCACACCCAAGCTGGTTAAGAATGCACCAACACCTAGGTGCTGGGCATGTTGTAAACCCAGTATCCAAAACACCATAGCAAAACCAAACAAGGCACCTACTTTTAAGGCTGTTGCCCACTGCATTTTATTTAAGTTTTTTAGTGGCTTTAAGCAGAAAAATGCTAAGACTAAACCTGCCCCTGAAAAGCGCAGTGCAATAAATAAAAGCGGGCTAAAGCCTGCCAGCGCTTCTTTAGAAAAAATCCAACCTGCTGCTGCAATTAGGGTGGTTGCGACTAGCAGCAAGTCGGCTCTATGGTGCGGATTCATAACTTATCCTAAATGGCTTTAATTTTGGCAGAGTGCAAATAGCTGGGCGCGGCTACTAATACCCAGTTTGTCATAAGCGCGTTTGCGGTAGGTGACTACACTGCTTGGTGCTACTTCCAGTTCATAAGCAATGGTTTCACTTTTTTTTCCTTGTAAAACAGCAGCACATACTTGGCGCTCACGTTCTGAAAGAAAAGCCAAAGGAC
>JAAYGA010000276.1 GCA_012727935.1 Pseudomonadaceae bacterium
TACGTTCTGGCTGAGTAGCATCAGCAGGTACACGGTGCGCATCAAAAAACACCTTAACCGCAGCACCGGTATCTAGCCGCTCAAAACGCACTTCAAGTTTATTGGTATCTTCTGAAGCAAAACTTAGCAAACCATTACGACCAAAACGCTGACCAATACCCTTAAAACCACCCTGAGTTGCTGCACCAGTAATTAGTGTTAACACCTGAGCCACCACACCAGTTGTACCTTGAATTTCAGGTGCTGGCATTTGCACATTTATATTGCCTCGCTCCGGTATTGCATCAGGATAAAGTGCCTTTAACGCAGCCCGTGCAGTAAGAAAAGCACCAGCAACTGTTGGGCAAGAGTGTCCAGCCAACTTAACTACATCCACATAATGGTATTCAATTACACCATCGGTAGCACTACCTAATAGCTGAGCTAAAGGGTCACGCATAAGAATTGTCGGTGCAGCACCAAAAAAACTAGGAAACGTCATAATACACTCCTGCATAGCAATTATCGTTTAAGCGTTGCTTCTGTTAATCGTGATTAGGGTATGGAAAGTCGAGACCAAGCACCACCTAACAGTATAAGTACGGCAATATTGATGAATGGCGTGATGATAGCCATTAGGTCCTTCGTTATAGGTCAGATCATAGGCAGGTGCTAAAACCCTATTTAATTTTTACCATTTTTCTTAACGTGGCATAGTGAAGATTAAGCCAAGCATGGCTATTCACTAGTAAAAGTCCGGCAATAATCAGTCCAGCACCTATAATAAAATTTATTTCTATCTGTTCATCAAGCCACCAACTGCCAAGCAATACACCCATAACAGGCGTCATAAAAGATAAAATACCAAGCTGAGAAGCTTTGTAGTGGGTTAATAGCCAAAACCAAAGTAGGAAGGCAAGGAAAGCAACCCCAATGCCATGAAAAGCAAGGCTAGCAATCACTGAAATGGTTAGCTGTATATCCGTTTGCTCTGTCCATACCGACCAAAGCGTTAGCACTATAAATCCGATTACCAACTGATATAACAAAACTTGTTTGGCGGGTAAGGCTGCTAACCCTGTTGTTCTTACTACTACCGTGGTAGCTCCCCAAGTAATGCCTGCAAGAAGTGCCAGAAAATCTCCCCAAAGAACAGTGGTGTTCAGCCCTGTTTTATCTTCACCACCCAAAAAAGCTAAGGCTGTGCCACCAAAAACAATGGCTATACCCAGCCACTGCAAATGGCTCATGCGCTCATTAGGAATTTTTAAATGCAAGCCTATCGCTGCAAATATTGGTGCAGTATAGAGAAGCACTATTGCATGTGAGGCACTGGTGTACCTTAAGGCTTCTCCCAAAAAAAGAAATTCCAAAGCAAACAGTGTTCCAATCCATAAAGCTGGCAAACGATTTTCAGGCATTAACCCCAGTTGTGCTCGCTTAAGTTGCATCAAAAGTAAAAGCAACATAGTGCCAATGCCATAACGCAAGGCTATTTGAAATACTGGGGCAATCTCTTCTGCCACCACTTTAAGCGTTACTTGTTGTAAAGCCATCACAACACAAAACAATACCATGCAGCCAAAAGCAAAAAGATCAAGTGGTTTACGAGTTCCCATACCTATGCCTCAAAAAATACTGACAAACCTAACCAAAGGCAGGTTCAATAAAGCCAAAGCCTGCGCTTGGTTAGCTTGTTAAACCAGAACTTGTCTGTATTAAAACTTGTCTGTAATAGCACCTTCAGAAGCAGAACCAACCGTTTTAGCATATTTAGCCAATACACCACGCTTTACATTGGGTTCAGGTGCCACCCATGCACTTAAACGCCGCTGAATTTCTTCATCTGTCATTGCTAGGTTTATTTCATTTTTTTCTGCATCAATGGTGATAGTGTCGCCATCTTCAATAATTGCAATGGGGCCGCCTACCATTGCTTCAGGCGTTATATGTCCAACTACAAAGCCATGACTGCCACCAGAAAAACGGCCATCGGTAATTAACGCTACTTGATTACCTAAGCCACGCCCCATAATGGCTGAGGTGGGTGATAGCATTTCTCGCATACCAGGGCCACCTTTAGGGCCTTCGTAACGAATAACCACCACATCCCCTGCCACTACCTGTCCACCCAAAATAGCGGTCATTGATTCTTCTTCTGAATTAAATACGCGTGCTTTACCAGTAAATAAAGTACCTTCTTGGCCACTAATTTTTGCTACTGCACTAGTCGGTGCTAAATTGCCTCGCAATATTCGTAAGTGACTATCTGCTTTAATTGGCTTGTCAAAGGGCATAATAATGTTTTGGTTTGCTGGGTAATCTTTTACTTCGGCTAGGTTTTCAGCAAGGGTTTTACCATTAACAGTTAAACAGTTACCGTGCAGTAACCCTTTTGCTAGTAACCGCTTCATTAAAGGTGCAATGCCACCAATTTGAATAAGTTCAGACATTAAATAACGGCCTGATGGGCGCAAGTCTGCTAACACAGGTACGCGCTTGCCTAGGGTGGTGAAGTCGTCAATGCTTAAAGGAACATTAACTGCATCGGCCATGGCTAAGAGGTGTAGCACGGCGTTAGTTGAACCACCCAAAGCAATGACAAGTGTAATGGCATTTTCAAAAGCAGGGCGCGTCATAATATCGCTGGGTTTAACATCATTTTCAATTAACCAGCGAATGGCCTGCCCTGCACGGTGGCAATCTTCACGTTTTTCAGGGGAAACTGCTTCTTGAGCCGAACTACCCGGTAAGCTCATTCCCAAGGCTTCAATTGCAGATGCCATAGTGTTAGCTGTGTACATACCCCCACAAGAACCAGGGCCTGGAATAGCCGACTTTTCAATGGCGAGTAGGTCGGCTTCATTAATATCACCACGGGCATGAGCGCCCACCGCTTCAAACACTGAAACAATGTCGGTATGGTTTTTACCCGGTTGAATGGTGCCGCCATAAACAAATAGTGCGGGGCGATTTAATCGGGCCATAGCAATTAAGCAAGCAGGCATGTTTTTATCGCAACCACCAATAGCAATTAATGCATCATGCCCCTGACAACCCACCACCGTTTCAATGGAATCGGCAATAACCTCTCGCGATACCAGAGAATATTTCATGCCTTGATAACCATTGGCAATGCCATCAGAAATAGTAATGGTATTAAAAATGATTGGTTTAGCTTCTGCTGAAAAAACCCCTTTAGCCACTTCTTCAGCTAAGCCATTAATGTGAATATTGCAGGGGGTAACTTCGCTCCAAGTAGAGGCAATACCCACCTGAGGCCGTCTGAAATCTTGATCAGTAAAACCAACGGCACGCAGCATGGAACGCGCTGGTGACTTTTGAATGCCATCAACTAGAAGGGCGGAATGCTTTCTATTAGTCTTGTCTTGGTTAGCCATTATTGCTCCTCAATTTTTTATTAATTAATACTTAGCTGTAATTTTTATAATTCACTGTGAATATACTGAAGTTTTCTAAGCCTTAGTAGCTAAACCTACCTTTTAAAACTAGGCAGCTAGAATGCCTTCTATTTACCTGCTTCAACCCCATTTCTTTATCTGTTAACCTAGCTACCCTTATAATTCCTTGCGGTCTACTCGTGATCCTTTCCCTAAAGCTTAACCATTACAAGGAGCTAATAGACCAGTATGTTGCCTATCACCTATTTGCCCATTACCTATCAGCGTAAAAACCCTAGCCGTTTAAAATTCATTCTTTTAATGGTGCTGGTAGGGTTAAATTTACGTCCAGCACTTTCTTCACTAGCACCCTTATTGCCTCGCATTGCAGGCGAGGGCGAGCTTTCGATAGTAACACTTTCATTATTAACAACACTTCCGGTGCTTTGCCTTGGGCTTTTTGCACCCTTTGCGCCTTGGTTTGCTCGCAAACTAGGCATTGAACGCAGCCTAGCACTGGCGCTGATTGTTTTAAGTGCTGGGCTGGCCTTGCGCGGCATTCCAACTGCACCACTACTTTTTATAGGAACGCTGCTGGTGGGTGCAGCCATAGGCATTCTTGGTACATTATTACCCGCACTCGTTAAACGTGAACTAGCCGACAGCGCAGATTTAATGACTGGTGTTTACACTATGGCACTTTGCTTGGGTGGCGCTTTAGGATCTGGGTTAAGCATTCCCCTAGCCAACCTTTTGGGCAGCTGGTCGTTAAGCTTAATGGCTTGGGCAGGCTTGGCGCTGTCTGCACTGGCAGCTTGGTGGTGGGTTATGCCCCAGCCTGCGCCTAATTCTGAACACCAAGCATCCAGCGGTTATGCTCGTGCTTTGCTTAGTAAGCCACTGGCATGGCAAGTTATGTTGCTTATGGGTAGCCAATCTTCGTTAGCTTATATTGTGTTTGGCTGGTTGCCTACACTGTTAGTTAAGCAAGGCTATACCGAAAATGAAGCAGGTTGGTTAATGGGCGGTTCAATCTTAACCCAGCTTATTTCTGCACTAGCAGCACCTTGGTTGGCACGAATGAATAGGGATCAGCGGCCTGCACTAATGGCTGTATTTTGCTTAATTGCTGCTGGGCTTTTAATGTTATTACTTGGCTCACCTGCTTTACGTTGGCCTGGGGCTATTCTGCTAGGTTTGGGGCAGGGTGGATCGTTTAGTTTGGCTTTAACGCTAATAGTGCTACGCAGTGGCAATGCCAAAATAGCAGGGGAACTTTCAGCCTTAGCACAAGGTGGTGGTTATACTTTGGCTGCTTTGGGACCCTTAGCAGTAGGCTTAATGCTTGATGCTGGTGTAGGTATTCAGGGTATTACTTGGCTATTACTTATTATTCTAGCTTTTTCAGCTTGCATGGCAGTATTGGCAGGTCGTCAACATAGGTTAGAAATTGATGCTAAGGGTGGGTTAATAACAATTGATTTACGCCAAGGGCTTTAGGCGTAAGTTTTCATTAGAGTTAAGAAAAAGGCTCAATAGCCCCCTAGTTTAATTAAATAGTTTAACTAAAAAATAGGGGGCTATTTTTAAAGGTTAATCTAAATCGCTGGCCGAGTGGCGTTCAGCACACTGGTCTTGTTCTTCACCCCAAACACGGTTAACTTTGCGGCCTCTTTGTACTGCTGGTCTTTGGCGAATTAGTGCTGCCCAACGTTGCACGTTTTTATAGCTTTGGGTATCTAAAAACTCAGCTGCTTCGTAAACATCGTTGTTAACCAAAGCACCATACCAAGGCCAAATGGCCATATCAGCAATCGTATAATCTTCACCAGCAATGTAAGTATTCTTAGCTAGCTGACGATCTAACACATCTAACTGACGCTTTACTTCCATTGCAAAACGGTTAATTGGGTATTCAAACTTTTCAGGGGCATAGGCATAAAAATGTCCAAAGCCGCCACCTAAAATAGGGCCGGCACCCATTTGCCAGAATAACCAGCTTAAACATTCTGTGCGCCCAGCAAGGTTTTTAGGAATAAACGCATCAAATTTTTCAGCTAAATAAAGTAAAATAGCACCCGACTCAAACACTTTAATGGGTGGATTAACACTGTTATCAATTAAGGCAGGAATTTTAGAATTAGGGTTTACCTCTACAAAACCGCTTGAAAACTGATCGCCTTCACTAATACGAATTAAATGGGCATTGTATTCAGCTGCCGTTATACCTTTGGCTAGCAGCTCTTCCAGCATAATGGTTACTTTTACGCCGTTAGGTGTGCCTAAAGAATAAAGCTGTAAAGGATGTTCGCCAACCGGCAAAGTTTTTTCATGGGTTGCTCCGGCAAGGGGGCGGTTAATATTAGCAAACTGCCCACCATTGCCTTTTTCCCAAACCCAAACTTTAGGTGGTGTGTAATTAGTGTCGCTCATGGTGTCTTCTCCATTTTTTGTGCTAGTGATTAGTGTACTGATTATGGCTGTGTTGTTTCTTTTTTAATGCTTTAGCTGCTAGTGAATAACCCCCGTCACTGCCATCAACAAAGTGAAGGTGTTTTACACCCATTTGGCTAATTAAGCAGGTTAACTGTGCTGAATCGCTAATGTGCAGCCCGTAAAAAATTTCACCTGCTTGCTCTTGGCTTGCTAACCAAGATTCAAACTTGGCTAACGCTGTTTTTTTTGCCGCAAATACTGAGCGAAAAGTATCATCTAATTTACGGTAATCACTACTTAACAGGGTATCTTGTTTATAACGCCCCCATTTAGCTTTACCCAAACTAATTTTAAACTTCATTAAAATTTTGCCAATTAAATTTTGTAAACGCACTTCCCAAAGGTTAAATAAATAAGGTTTACCTTTAGGAGAAAAAGCTTTGGCTTTAGATTCTGCCGCTAAATAATCTTCACCAAACATCAGCTGCAAACCTTCAAGACTCAGTGGCTGCTGTTGCTCTTCTTTACCAAAATATTGCTGCATTTTTTGCGTTAATTGCTGGTAAAACAGCAGTTGCTGCTCAACCTCTGGGTTTAATGCTTGCACTAAAAGGCTCACCGTTATTTCTTGTGGGCTAGCAATTTTATTCCAACGGCACTGAAACCCCGTTAAATCAGCTTTTGCTTCCCCTTCAGACTGATGAATATGCCATTTTTTATTTAGCTTAATTTGCTTTTCTGCTTCATTAAGCCCACCGCCTACAAAAATAGCCTGCTGTAAATTCTCACTTTTGGCATAACGGGCAATTAATATGGGCGCTTTAGGTTGTATGGCTGCATAGGGCAACAGTGCGGCTCTTAATTCTAAATTAAATGCTTCATCTGCTAGTTTTATACAGCCGCGCAAAGCTATACGTGCAGCGTCTAAAGATTCAGGTGGAATACAAAAAGTTGCCCCATCGCCACCAAAAACATAGGGTATAACACTTGGCTTAACTGCATTTAAAATAGCTGCAATGCTACAGCCACCTAAGCTATTAATGTCTCGGTAACGGCCTTGCTCAATGGCTAGGGTCGAGGCTTTAATATCGGTTACAATAACCCACCAATCATTAGGCAATTCTTGATAACTAGCTAATTTAAAGGCTTCTTTAAAATCATCAATAAGCTGCAATTGGGTATAAAAATTGGTATAAGAATGCGTTTGGCTAGTGTTTAGCATAGTAAATTAACAACCATGAAGACAGGGAATGAGTACTTAAAATGATGAAAGCTATTTACAAATTATTTTTAATCTTGCTGCTTGGCCCACTCAGTGCGTTAAGTTCTATGGCTTGGGCAGAACCTTCCATTTGTCCTACATTATTAGATTCAACTCAGCGTGAACTGCATTCCACTCAAACTATCGACTTATGTCAGTTTGCTGGGCAGCCTTTATTAATTGTAAATACTGCTAGCCACTGTGGCTTTACAGGGCAATTTAAAGGGCTAGAAGCCTTACATAAGCTTTATGCACCACGAGGCTTGGTGGTTTTAGGCTTTCCTTCTAATGATTTTAAACAAGAAGAAAAAGATGAAAGTAAAACGGCGGAAGTGTGTTTCGTTAACTACGGTGTTACGTTTTTAATGCTTTCCACCAGTTCAGTTGCTAAAGGTAAGCTTAACCCTGTTTTTAAAGCCCTAGAACAAATGGGTGCGCCTTTACCACGTTGGAATTTTCATAAATATTTGATTAATGTGGATGGTGAACTAATAGGCACCTTTGCTAGTAAAACCGAACCTGAATCTGCCGAAATGAAACAAATGATAGAAAAGTTGTTGAAGTAATTAGTTAACTTAACGCACTAATCAATTAACCGAAGCTGACCTCTAACCTGTTCTGAAAAGCCATCTAAAAAACTTTTCAGGGCAGTTGCCTCACCCTCAAGTTGGGCAAGCACTTCATTGGTGTAATCAATTTTTAAAGCTAACTTTTGTTGCTCTGCTAAATGCCTTAACAAAGATTCGTATTCAAAAGCAGTGGCTAGTTTTAATTGTGCTGGAATTGTTAAATCGACGTATTCGGCTTGTTGCAAAGGCTCGCTAATTGCTTGGCTGTAAGCACGCACTAAACCGCCAGCGCCTAGTTTTACACCACCAAAGTAACGCACCACGGTGGCGAGCACATTGTCTAAATTTTTATGTTGTAACACATTTAACATAGGGCTAGCAGCGGTTCCAGATGGCTCGCCATCATCGGATTGCCTTACTTGCCCTTGTGCTAATAACGAAAAGCAAACGTGGGTGGCTTCAGGGTGTTTATGGCGTAAGGCTTGTACTTTTTGGATGCCATCTTCGCTACTTAAAATGGGTTCAACTCGCCCTATAAAGCGTGATTTTTTAATTTCTAATAAAAACTCAACTGGTGCAGCAAGGGTTTTTGACACAGCAACTTATTTCCTGTTTTCTTAGCAAGTTTAAAGTAGCTTTTTAGGCAGTTAACCACGGTTACTTTGAATTTTTTACTAGCTAAACTAATTAGATAACGGTATAGCCTAGCTTGTTTAATTGCAAATACACCATTTCTAAAGGTAGCCCCACTACATTAGAATAGCTGCCTTTAATTCCCGTTACAAAAGCCGCACCTAAGCCTTGAATGCCGTAACCACCAGCCTTGTCCATTGGCTCACCCGTGGCCACATAAGCCACTATTTCTGCTTTAGTTAAGTGTTTAAAACTGACCTCAGTTGTCACAAGGGCTTGTAAGGCAAGCTTCCCCTTGATTAACTGCACGGCGGTGGTTACTTGGTGGCTTTGCCCAGAAAGCTGTTCTAAAAGCTCCACAGCATGGCAGGCAGATTCAGGCTTACCCAGCGGCAAACCTGCTAAAACCACTTCCGTATCAGCAGCTAAAACTGGGTAGTTTTGAAATTCAATTGGCAGGTTAGCCACCACAGCAGCGGCCTTGGCTTGGGCTAGACGTAGAACTCTATCAGTTCCTGCTTCAGCAACAATAAGGCGCTCATCAATATCGGCAGGCAAAATATGTAACTTAAGTGTTGGCATAAGCTGCAATAAAAGCTCACGCCTACGGGGTGAAGCAGAGGCAAGCACTAAACCTTGCGGTAGTTTACTCACCAGCAACCCAACCTTCGCGCCGAGGGTCTGCGCCGCCTAAAATGCCTTGAGGTGTTACCAACAACATTTGAATGCCGCTGGTTAAATCACTTTCTTGCAGTTGATAGCCACGTTTTTCTAAGCCTGTTTTTATTTCTGAACTAAAAGCACCGGCTTCTAATAGGTTGGCAGGGGTATTAAAGTTGGCAATATTGGGTAATTCAATGGCTTCTTGGGGCGACAGTTGCCAACCTAGGCTGGCAAGCAGTGTTTTAGCCGTAAAGTGAATAATGGCAGCCCCGCCTGGCGAGCCTAAGCTTGCCACTAGCTCATCGGCATGGGCGCTAAAAACCAAGGTAGGGCTCATGCTAGAACGGGGGCGTTTGCCAGCTTCAACACGGTTAGCCACCCATTTACCTGCTGCATCTTGTGGCTGAAAAGCAAAGTCGGTGAGTTGGTTATTCAAAAAGAAACCACCTGCTAAACCAGTGCCACCATCCACCAAAATGCGTGAACCAAAGGCTTGCTCTATGGAACTGGTCATGGCGATGCCATTGCCTTGGGCATCAATCACACTTAAATGGCTGGTGCCATATTCGGGTTGTTCAGGCTGAAGTGCATAGCTACTTTCAAATTTTTCTGGCTGCCCTGCTTGGGCCTTACCTTGATAGCTTTCCCCAATTTCATTGGCACGTTCTTGTAAATAAGCAGGGTGAATTAAACTTAACCAGTTATTGGCCGGTGCTTCTACAAATTCAGGATCAGCAAGGTATAAAGCTCTGTCGGCAAAGGCAAGGTTTGAAGCTGCCAAATATTGGTGCAAGCCTTGGGCGGTATAAAAACTTTCTTTATTTAACGCTGCAGAATTTTCAGGCTCTAGCTGCTCCAACATCCCTAAAATTTGCATGATGGCTAGCTGCCCAGATGAAGGGGGTGGAAAACCACAAACACGGTAAACTTGCCATTCGCTACACAGGGCTTCACGGGCTAAGGGTTGGTAGTGGGTTAAATCAGTCGTGGTAATATTAGTGGTTAGCTGTTCGGTTGCATTCACCGCAGCAACTAGGCTTTGAGCAATGGCACCCCGATAAAAAGCTTCAGCACCTTCACTTGCAATGCGCTTTAAAATAACTGCCATTGCAGGATTTTTAAGCAAATGCCCCACAGGCAATGCCTTGCCATCGGGTTGGTAATAATA
>JAAYGA010000277.1 GCA_012727935.1 Pseudomonadaceae bacterium
GGTGGGTTTATGGGGCTATCGTTTGCCATTCCCATGCAAGTGGCTTTGGAAGTGGCCGATCAGCTAAAAAGCCAAGGTAAAGTCAGCCGTGGCTGGTTAGGTGTGGCTATTCAAGACGTTAGCCGTGATTTAGCCGAATCATTTGGGCTAGAAAAACCCCAAGGTGCATTAGTGGCCAACGTTGACCCCAAAGGCCCAGGCGCTAAAGGCGGTTTATTAGCAGGCGATATTATTTTGCAAGTTAACGGCCAAAAAATTCATACCTCTGCTGAATTACCGCCTGCTGTTGGGCGCATTCGTCCCAATGAAAAAGGCAAATTTTTAATTGTACGCAATGGCTTGCGTAAAACTTTACACATCGCTGTCGGTGAACGCCCAGATGACCCACAAGTGAGTGGCAAAAAAAATAATGATTCAACAGCGCCCGTGCTAGCCGACCGACTCGGTCTAACCGTTGAAATTATGCCTGCTGGTCTAAAAGAACGCTGGTTTGTGGATAACGGTGTGCAGGTTACTGAGGTTAGCCCAGAAAGCGCCGCAGCCGCAGCCGGTATACGCCGTGGCGATGTGCTTGTTTCAATAGCAGGCAAAGACATTCTTAACCCTGCCCAGTTCGCTAAGCTGGTGCAAGCCCTACCTGCTAACCAATCGGTTGCAGCAAGGCTGGTTAGGCGTGGCAACCCACTCTTTGTTGCCCTAAGAGTGAATGACTAGTCTGAATAGCTAGCGTTTCTTTGTAACTACTAATCAGGTAAACTTTAGCGCACTTTTTTCGGGTAATGCGGCTTAGAAATGCTAGGCCGTTTTACCTTCAATGTTTTCTATCTGAATTTCGATGCAGGTGAACGTGAATAGTCTTAAACATATTCGTAACTTTTCCATCATCGCCCACATCGATCATGGTAAATCAACGCTAGCAGATCGCTTTATCCAGTTTTGTGAAGGCTTAAGCGACCGGGAAATGAAACAACAGGTGCTCGATTCAATGGATCTTGAGCGCGAACGCGGCATAACCATTAAAGCCCAAAGTGTAACGCTTAATTACACCTCTTTAGCCGGTGATGTTTATCAACTTAACTTTATTGACACCCCAGGTCACGTCGACTTTTCTTATGAAGTCTCGCGTTCTTTAGCCGCTTGTGAAGGTGCGTTATTGGTGGTTGATGCTGGGCAGGGCGTAGAAGCTCAGTCGGTTGCTAACTGCTACACAGCCATAGAGCAAGGTTTAGAAGTGGTGCCCATTTTAAATAAAATGGATTTACCCCAAGCCGACCCCGACCGTGTAGCGCAAGAAATTGAAGATGTTATTGGCATAGATGCCACCGATGCGGTGCGCTGCTCGGCTAAAAGTGGCCTAGGCATTCAAGACGTAGTGGAACGCTTAATCACTCAAATCCCACCACCTGAAGGTGATATAAATGCACCCTTACAGGCATTAATTGTTGACTCTTGGTTTGATAACTACCTAGGTGTCGTTTCTTTATTACGTATCAAAAACGGTACGCTAAAAAAAGGCGACAAGATTCTTATTAAATCCACAGGCAGAACTTGGGAAACTACGGGTGTGGGCATTTTTACACCCAAGCGTGTTGAAACAGGCAGCCTAAAAGCCGGTGAAGTGGGTTATTTAGTTTCAGGCATTAAAGAAATTCACGGTGCGCCCGTGGGCGATACCATTACTCATGCCAAAACGCCTGATGTTGAAAACTTACCGGGCTTTAAAAAGGTTTCACCTCAGGTTTATGCCGGTTTATTTCCTGTTTCCGCTGAAGACTTTGAAGAATTTCGTGATGCACTCGATAAGCTGTCTTTGAACGATGCCTCGTTATTCTTTGAACCCGACAGTTCAGAAGCCCTAGGTTTTGGTTTCCGTTGTGGTTTCCTTGGCATGTTGCACATGGAAATTATTCAAGAACGCCTAGAGCGGGAATATAACCTTGATCTGCTAACCACTGCCCCCACCGTGGGCTATGAAGTGGTAATGAAAAATGGCGATGTGATTAAAGTAGACAACCCAACCCACATGCCAGACCCTGCTGGTATTGCAGAAATGCGTGAACCTATTGCACGCTGCACCATTCTTACACCCCAAGAAATGGTTGGCGCCTGCATTACTTTGTGCACTGACAAACGTGGTATGCAGGTAGAAATGCTCTATTTAGGCAGCCAAGTTCAGCTAATTTATGACATTCCACTAGCCGAAGTTGTGCTTGATTTCTTTGACCGCTTAAAATCAGCATCACGGGGTTTTGCCTCACTTGAATACAGCTTTAACCGTTTTGAGCCAGCCAAGCTTGCCCGTTTAGATGTGCTCATTAATGGTGAAAAAGTGGATGCTTTAGCGTTAATTGTGCACAGCGATTTGGCCGTTAGCAAAGGCCGTGGCCTAGTAGAAAAAATGCAAGAGTTGATCCCAAGGCAAATGTTTGATGTTGCTATTCAAGCCGCTTTAGGTGGGCAAGTGGTAGCACGTTCAACGGTTAAAGCCATGCGTAAAAACGTACTCGCTAAATGTTACGGTGGCGATGCTAGCCGTAAGAAAAAGCTATTAGAAAAGCAAAAAGCCGGTAAAAAACGCATGAAGCAGGTAGGCCGAGTGGAAATTCCACAAGAAGCGTTCCTTGCTGTCTTGCAAGTTGATAACTAGGAAATTAATCACTTATGCATCTGGATTTCTCACTTATCCTAGTCGTGACAACCCTGGCAACAGGGTTGGTCTGGCTGCTAGACAAACTGATTTTTAAAAAACGCCGATCAGTAGATCCGCTTAAAGAAAACAAGCCAGGATTAGTGGTGGAATACTCCAACTCTTTTTTCCCCGTCTTGGCTTTAGTGTTGATATTGCGTTCATTTTTATTTGAACCGTTTCAAATACCCTCAGGCTCTATGCTGCCTACATTAAAAATAGGTGACTTTATTTTAGTGAATAAATTCACCTACGGGGTGCGTTTACCAGTCATTAATAAGCGGGTTATTCCTGTTAATAACCCCAAAGCAGGGGATGTGGCCGTTTTTCGCTACCCGCTTGATCAGCGTTTAAACTACATTAAACGGGTAATAGGCGTAGCAGGTGATAAAATCAGCTATCAAAACAGTGTGCTGCACATCAATGGTGCGCCTTTAGACCGCCAACTGTTAGAAAAAAATCCCACTGAATCGCCCAAAGAAGAGTTATGGCAAGAAACCTTGGGTGATAGCCGTTATTCCGTTTATAACTACCCAACGCCCACCTATAACTTTCCAGAAATAACCGTACCTGAAGGCTATTACTTTATGATGGGTGATAACCGAGACCACAGTAATGACAGCCGTTTTTGGTGCCAAGCAACACCACAAAATGAAACGGGCTGCTTAATTATTCCAGGTTATGCTAACAACCGTGGTGCGCCACTAGTGATGGGCTTTGTAGCTGAAGAAAACCTTGTAGGTCGCGCTTTTGCCGTGTGGATGCATTGGCCAAAACTGTTGAGCTTGCCGAAATTTAGTGATATTCGCACAATAGAGTGACCCGAGTGAAAGAAAATTTAAAACCACTAATCAGGGCAATAGGCCACACGTTTAACGATCAAAATTTACTTATTTTGGCATTAACACACCGCAGCTTTGGTAATAATAACAATGAACGCCTAGAGTTTTTAGGGGATTCCATTGTGAACTTTGTTATTGCCGAAGACTTGTATCAGCGCTTTCCTCAAGCCCGTGAAGGTCAACTATCACGCTTGCGAGCACGCCAAGTTAAGGGCACTACCCTAGCTGAAGTTGCCCGAGAATTTAACCTAGGTGATTACCTAAGGCTGGGTTCTGGTGAACTTAAAAGTGGTGGTTTTCGCCGTGAATCCATCCTTGCCGATGCACTAGAAGCCGTTATAGGCGCTATTTACCTAGATGCCGGCATGGAAGTTGTTAAAAAGCACATTTTAAATTGGTTTGCACAACGCTTAGATGCCATGAGCTTAAGTGACACCCAGAAAGACCCAAAAACCCGCCTCCAAGAATACCTTCAGTCACGTCAGCAACCACTGCCGCAATATGATGTTATTCATGTGGAAGGCGAAGCCCACGCCCAACTTTTTACAGTTGAGTGCGTGATTGAACAGTTAGATTATCGGCCACTAGGCATAGGTTCTAGTCGTCGTTTTGCCGAGCAAGAAGCCGCTGAAAAGGTTTTGCAGGCATTGGAGGTTAAGGTTAAATGAGTAATAGTCGTTGTGGTTATGTCGCCCTAGTGGGTCGCCCAAACGTGGGTAAATCTACGTTACTGAACCGTATTTTAGGCCAGAAAATAAGCATTACCTGTAAAAAGCCCCAAACTACCCGTCACCAAATTATGGGTATTCATACTGAAGGTGAAGTGCAAACGATTTACGTTGATACACCCGGTATGCACATTGCCGATGGCACCCGTGACAAAGCCATTAACCACTATATGAATGATGCTGCCAAGCAAGCCTTGCGTGATGTGGATGTGGTGGTGTTTTTAATCGACCGCACTAAGTGGACAGTTGAAGATGATTTAGTGCTAGATCGCCTAACTTATTTAGAATGCCCAGTTATTCTTGCAATTAACAAGGTCGATTGGCTAGAAGATAAAAGCACACTCTTGCCTTTTATTGAAGAAGTGAGTAAAAAACGCAACTTTGATGCCATCATTCCTATTTCTGCTTTAAGTGGCAAAAAAGTGAATACTTTGGTGGCTCAAATAGAAAAGCGTTTACCTGAAGGTGAGCATTTTTATCCTGAA
>JAAYGA010000278.1 GCA_012727935.1 Pseudomonadaceae bacterium
AATCAAGCAGGCTAAGGTCACGTACCGCACCCTTGTCGGCAGAGGTTGCAAGCATGGCATAAGCTTTAAGCGCCGCTGAAACTTTACGCTGGCGCGGTTTAGCAGGCTTCCAGCCTTTGGCATCTTGCGCGGCACGGCGCTTAGCCATTTCTTCATCGCTAATTTCAACATTAATAGTACGGTTAGGAATATCAATTAAGATAGAGTCACCGTCTTCTACTAAGCCAATAGCACCGCCTGCTGCGGCTTCAGGGGAGGCATGACCAATCGACAAACCAGACGTACCACCAGAGAAACGACCATCGGTTAATAGCGCACACACTTCACCTAAACCCTTAGATTTAATGTAGCTGGTGGGGTAAAGCATTTCCTGCATACCTGGGCCGCCTTTAGGGCCTTCGTAGCGAACGATAACCACATCGCCTGCTTTTACCTTGCCGTCTAGCACATTAGCTACGGCTTCATCTTGTGATTCAGTGACATGGGCTGTGCCACGGAAAACCAAAATGCTGTCGTCGATACCCGCAGTTTTAACTACGCAACCATCTTCAGCCAAGTTACCGTAAAGTACCGCTAAACCACCTTCCAACGAATAAGCATTGGCTAAATCACGAATACAGCCATTTTCACGGTCGGCATCTAGGTTGTTCCAACGCGTAGATTGGCTGAAAGCTTCTTGGGTAGGAATACCTGCTGGGCCAGCACGAAAAAACTTAATCACTTCGGGCGTAGGCTTACGCATAATATCCCAAGTTTCTAAAGCTTCAGCTAAAGATTTGCTATGTACCGTTGGTAGGCTGGTATCAAGTAAGCCAGCACGGTCTAGCTCACCCAATAAAGCAAAAATACCACCGGCGCGGTGTACATCTTCAACGTGGTATTTAGGTGAGTTAGGGGCAACTTTACACAGCTGTGGCACTTTTTTAGATAGGCGATCTATGTCTTCTAAAGTGAAATCCACTTCCGCTTCTTGCGCTAAGGCTAAAAGGTGCAAAATGGTGTTAGTAGAACCACCCATAGCGATATCTAAAATCATCGCATTATTGAATGCACCTTTATTGGCAATAGAGCGGGGTAAAACAGAGTAATCATCTTGTTCGTAATGCTGGCGCGTAATGGCAACAATTTTCTCACCGGCTTGTTCAAATAAACTACGGCGATCAGCGTGGGTTGCCAACATAGTGCCGTTACCGGGTAAGGATAAGCCCAAGGCTTCAGTTAAGCAGTTCATGGAATTGGCAGTAAACATACCTGAACAAGAACCGCAGGTAGGGCAGGCGGAACGTTCGTATTCAGCAACGTCTTCATCCGATGCATCTGAGGCAGCAATTACCATGGCGTCGACTAAATCTAGGTTATGCTCAGAAAGCTTGGTTTTACCCGCTTCCATAGAGCCGCCAGATACAAAAATAACCGGAATATTTATGCGCATAGCCGCCATAAGCATTCCGGGGGTGATTTTGTCACAGTTAGAAATACAGACCATCGCATCGGCGCAATGGGCGTTAACCATGTATTCAACCGAGTCGGCAATTAAGTCGCGGCTAGGTAAGGAGTAAAGCATACCGTCATGCCCCATAG
>JAAYGA010000279.1 GCA_012727935.1 Pseudomonadaceae bacterium
CACATCCCGCAGTTAGAGTTATCTCGGTCGTTATTTTTAATTAATTCCTATTTCTGTCGAAGTTGTTTGAGCAGTACCGCTTTACAGCAAGAGTTTGATGTTCACTATGAGGTTGAACGAGACCATTTAGAGATACGGATTTTGCCTAGTTCTTCGTTTCCTAAAGGGGCGTTAGAGCAGTCGGCCGGAGTGCAGCTTTTAGTTTGGCTATTTTCTGATCCAGGTGTCATGGATTCGTATGAAAGCATTTTTAAGCACTATCAACAAAATAGAGAAATTAAGAATGGCGTTGAAAGCTGGTGCTTTAGCTTTGATCCTCCACCCATGCAGGGTTGGAAATTACATGTAAAAGGACGTTCCTCTAACGAGGGTAAGGATTATTTAGTTGAGGAAATTGTTGGCTTAGAGCTTGATGTCAGGCTTCCTAGAACAACACGGATTAGCCATGCCTCCTCTCAAGAGAAGGAGGCTGGTGAGGGCAGTACACAGCACATAGCAGTTCCAACCGAGTCAGTCGTTGATGATGAGGACCTACAATTAGATGATGAGAAAACAGCCAATATAGAGACAGGCACAAGAGTAATAGAGGCTGATCCGACGTGGATGAGTTTTAGTAGGCCTAGTCAGATTGAAAAATCTCGCAGGGTACGAAAAAGTAGCCAAATCATCTTAGAAAAAGAAGAAGCGACGACAAGTGAAAATAGTAGTTTAGATAGCACTGACGAACCACATTTAGGTGGTGTACTAGCAGCGGCAGATGTAGGCGGAAAACAAGATGTAACAAATTACAACCACATTTTCGCTAATCGCTTTGCGGCCTTTAATGGGTTAGTTTCAATTTTAAAAACTAAATTTAGATGCCGTGTGATTTTTGAGGAAACACTGGTTTTGCCAAAGGTTGGGCGTAGCCGATTACATCTGTGTAAAGATGGCTCACCAAGGGTGATTAAAGCCGTTGGGATGCAACGTAATGGCAGTGAATTTGTATTGCTAGAGGTGGATGCATCGGATGGGGTGAAAATGCTTTCTACCAAAGTATTGACTGGTGTTGATAGCGAAACATGGCGCAATGATTTTGAGCGAATACGACGTGGGGTAGTGAAGAACTCATTGAACTGGCCGAATGGTTTGCTGGGTCAATTATATGGACAAGGGGGGCATAGAGGGGTGAATCATCCGAAGGGGCTGGGTGAGCTGCAAGTGTCGAGAGAGGATATGGAGGGGTGGGCTGAGAGAGTGGTTAGAGAGCAATTTACGCATTAAAGGAATGACTGAAACCCTAGTTACTTTAACGCCGTGCTCACCGGTAAATTGCGAGCGCAGTGAGTAATTTATCCGTGTGCAGCACTTTGTTAGATGCCCTTTTCATGAGAGGCTCACAGATATTGCTTGGAATTGGTGAGGCATTTTCGTTTGGTCAGCGGTGCGGTAACGTAGTCTTCGTCCAGGAAGCGGATAAGTTCTTTCAGCTGTTTCTTGTCTTTCGGGATAACCAAATTGCCATCGTCGTTGACCGTGATCGCGATGTGGTGCTCTTCGGGAAGCTCGGCGTTAAAGTTGTTGGCTACGGTTTGGATGTCGGTGACGGTGAGATCTTTCAAAACTTCATTCTTTTGCAACAGGGCGATTTTCTTTCGGATGATCGAGTCGGCTAGCGCCTTGAAGCTTGCTTGGTCTTCGAAGACAAAGATATCGGTGGCAGCGAAATCGTCGAGGTCGGTATCGGTCGCTTCCCGGTAGTAATCAGCCAAATCCAGAAACCGTTTGGTATTGTGGTAGGAAGTGAAGTACAGCGTGCCGTTGTGGAAATGGGCGGTGAGTTTGTCTTGCAATATCAGACCAGGCTCTTCAAGTCGCTTATAAGTATCACCAGCATGGATAGGCAAACCGATCAGTGTCCATCGATTAGAGAGCAACTTGCCGGCATCGAAAACCTGAAAGTTGACGCTTTTGTTGGCAGCTGACCAGCTGCCACTAAACAGCGCTTTGATGCGGTGCGTTTCGGTATTGAGATTCAACACCGGACAAATGAGCGGATTGCCAATGGCTTGGTCGATGGCGGGCGGTAGTGGGTAATCGGCAATGGTAAAGATTTCGCCCACGTCCACGTTGTAGCTGCCCGTGAAGGCGATGGGCTGTCTGTCGTTAAGCAGTGCGGCCTGTTGTTCGGCGAAGAGTTGGGCCAGTTCGGTATTGACCGCCGCAGTCAGTGGAATGCGACGGATGAGCGCATCTTCATCATCCACCAAAGCGAACAGGTTAGAGGTATTATTGTTATTTGGCATGATTGGCATCCAGTATCATGTATTCGGTTAGTTGCACCACCTGCGAAACAGCCTTGCAGTCGGTAATATTCTGGCGGGTGATCAGCACATAGGTGATGTCGCCCTCAATGGTTACTTCATAGAAGTGATAGCCGAAAAACCCCAGCAAAGGGTTGAAGTGGTAGGCGTGGGAGTTGTAGACAATAAAGAAGAAGATCACCGCCACAAACACCAGTACCGGCACGCTGATGGTGCTCTGGCTCTGGTTGATAAGTGGTAGCAAGTAAACGAGCAGAAAGCCGACGATCTCCTTGTCCACAGTTTTGACCGACTTGATCTTCAGCGGCAGACGCTCAAGGCCGTGGCGCGAGGCGGACATCCAGACCAGACCAAAGCATAAGCCGCTTAACACCAGTGCAGCCAACAAATAGGTGCTGCCTACCCGCCAATGAGCGGCAAGATTCTCCAACCAAGGCACACCAAGCTGCCAAGCGCTGCTGATTTCCACAAACCACAGCGTCAGGAAGATGGGCGCCAGCGCCGTGGATACCAGCGCCAGTTTGGCGAGTCGATTAAGCAAGTTCCACCTCGTTGTTGTGGCTGAAGGCTTCTTTTAATACTGCTTGCATCAGTTGCTCGGCGTGTGTCTGGTTTTGGGTGATTTGAGTTTCCAGTTGGTCGCAGAGAGAGAGTAGTTTTTCGACTTTGGTGACGATGGCTAGTTGTTCTTCCTCACAGCAAAGTGGTACCAACGCACCAGAAACGACTGCTTGATTTATTTTGGGCATGCTTTTTTGAGCACCGGTTGCATTGCTTCGGAAATATTCTCGACAACTTGGGCTCATCAAAGCGTGGTGCAAGAACACCTCTGAGAGTGAGCTCACAGGCTTTAGCTTCATCATCAGGTCAGGGTAAATGAAGCAATTTTCTTCACCTTGATATATTGCTGAAACACCCACAAAATCAATCGAATTTCCCCGCTGAATTAGAATATCTCTCGGTTTGATCCATAGAAATGAATCTCGTGATATTTCTTCATTAATGTACTTTACCTGGGTCGAGTCGAACCTCCCTGATGTGGTAGCGCCCAATTTTAGCGTCTTGGTGTTTGTCGGGTAATCGACCGTCTTTGGTGAGTATCCATTCCTTGGACTCTCATAAATAAGCTGATCTAATCGACACCACTCCCACCCTCGCGGAAGTTCAAACGGCTTTTCCTCGTCCGTGATGGGCGGCAATGGTTTTTGCGCTTTGATTTTTTTGTCTTTAACCAGTTGCGCTTTTTCGGCGGCGATGCGCTTGAGTAGTTCGCTGGCCGGTTCTACATTGGGGTTTTGCGCGCGCCAGTCGGCGGTGAGTTTGCCTTCGATGGCTTCCTGCAAAATTTGCTGCCGCAGTTTTTTCAGCAGGGCTTGTTGACGGGTTAGTTCATGTTTCAATTCAGCATCTTCATTTTCAATCCGTTGAAACTGACTGAGAATAAATAGTTGCTCATCTTTATCTGGCAACATGATTTCAAGCGGCAAAAGATGTTTGGGTTTTATTTCGGTTTTAATGCCACCTTTCACCTGCTCTTTCAGCAATTGAATAAAGATTGGCGACTTCAGAAAGCGCTTGAAAAACTCAACACTGACTTTGCTTTCATCAAAGGTATACGATGAGTAGTGAATGGTCGCTGTGACATCAGCGTCGCCGTGATACACGCCCAAGGCACCTTTAGCGACGTTGATGCCTGAAATGACCAAATCGCCCGATTTAATCAGAATCATGTTCGTTTTACTGGGCTTGTTTGCGACGTGAAAATTCCCAGAGAAATCAATCTTGTCTATCCGCTGGAGCCCTTGAATTTCCTTTGCATCAGGCTTATACCGCCCCTCACGCTCAAAAAGGAAGTCTCCAACTTTTACTTTTTTCCAAACAGCCACTACACCAACTCCTTCCGCAACTGCTCCAGCAACTGATCGCTCTTGGCAAAGGACTGATGCAACAGATCGAGTAATTCGGTGCTGCTGTATTGTTTTTCTTCCTCGGCACGGTGTGGGTTTTTGATGTCGAGGTTGTAGCCATTGGCTTTGATGGTATCGATATCCACCTGCCAGGCTTGCTCGTTGGCTTCACGGTTCGTCCACCAGCTTTTCAGGGTTTCGAACTCGGCTAATTGAATAGGCTTGGTCTTTGAGTAGGCCTTGTAGCCTTCCGGCAGTTTGTGTTCGTAGTACCAGATGCTCTGGGTCGGCTCGCCCTTGGTGAAGAACAGCAGGTTGGTGGCCACCGAGGCATAGGGCTGGAACACGGAGTTCGGCAGGCGCACGATGGTGTGCAGGTTGCAGTCCTCCAACAGTTTTTGGCGGATACGTTGTTTAACACCATCGCCGGTAAGGGAACCATCGGGCAAGACAATGGCTGCGCGGCCACCCTCCTTGAGCAGATGGATCATCAGGATCAAGAACAAGTCTGCCGATTCCTTGGTGCGGTAGGTTTGCGGGAAGTTGTTCTCGTTGTTGTTGGAAACCACGCCACCAAAGGGCGGATTGGCGATGATCACATCTACCCGTTCTTTGCGCGTGTATTCGCTTAGGGGCCGTTGCAGCGAGTCACCAAACTGGATGCTGGGGGTGATGATGTCGTGCAGGATCAAGTTGGTGTTGGCCAGCATGTAGGGCAAGGGTTTGTATTCCCAGCCGCGCACATTGTGGGCAATGGCTTCGCGCTCGGCGACGGTGTTGGCGGAGGCCTTCAGGTGTTCGATCACGGCAGTTAAAAAGCCGCCGGTGCCGCAAGCAGGGTCGAGCACAGTTTCGCCGTGGGCGGGGTTGACCATTTCGGTCATGAACTGGGTGACGGCACGCGGGGTATAAAATTCGCCGAGGGTGCCAGCGCTTTGCAGTTCACTCAGGAAGGTTTCATAAATCTGGCCGAACAGGTGCAGGTCTTTGCTGCTGTTGAAGTCGATTTCATTCAGCTTGTTGATCACTTGCCGCAGGTGAATGCCAGACTTCATGTAGTTGTAGTTATTTGCAAACACCTCATGCACTAATACCGCACGGCGGTTGCCGCTGGAGAGGTCTATTTCCGACAGGGTCGGGAACAGCTTTCGGTCAACAAACTGCAACAGCTCGTCGCCGGTCATGCCTTCGTCATCGCCGGCCCACTCGTCCCAATGTAGTTCAGCGGGAATGGGCGAGACGTAGTTGTCGTCCATCAGCTCCAGCTCTTTGTCCTTGTCGCTGAAGATTTTCAAAAATAGCATCCAACCTAGTTGCAGAATGCGCAGCTCGTCGCTGCCGGTGCCGGTGTCTTGCCGCATGATGTTACGGGCGGATTTTACAATGCCTGATACGTTTGCCATGTTGCGCTACTACTTCTCTCTTGTTCGTGATTCAAGCCGCTTGATAGAGGGCTTGCTCCAATTGGTTCAGGGCCTGCAAGTATTGGGGCTTGCCGCCGAAGAGTTTGATGATTTCTGTTGGTGTGCCGAACTGGTCGAAGGGGTTGACCTTGAGCACCTTGATGTCTTCGATGTTCTCGATGCCTTCGTCGGCGTATTTGTCCAGCAAAGCGTCCAGTACTTTGCGGGCCTGTTCGCCATATTGGGTGAATACGTCGCGCTTTCTGACCTGCTTCGCGCGCTCGGCACGGGTGAGCGGCGGCTGATCGAAGGCGGTGTGGCAGATCATATCGAAGATATCCATCTCCTTGCCAATGGCCTCTTTCAGGTTTTCCAGTACGATACCCTGTTCGGTCAGCTCGTCGATGATGGCTTGCTTTTTGTCGGCGCTATGCCATCTGTTGAGGAAGTCATCCAGTGAATGATATTGCTCTCGCACTTTCTCGCGGGTGTAGTCCTTCAGGCTGCCGGTGATCAGCTTGCCGTTGCCATCCATGTACTGGATGCGCTCGTTGAGGATGGCGACATTGACGCCATTGACGTAGTACTTGGGGCGCGGTTCGTTGATGATCTCTCCACCGGTGATGATTTCCGGTGGTTCAGTTGGTGGATCGAAGATGATTTCCTCACCGGTTTCATCCGTGACGGTCTCGCCTTCGGCGATTTCTTCTTCGGGTGTCTCAAAGTCCTCATCTTCACGCAGTTCTTTAACGCGCACCGGATCGCCGTCGAAATCCGGGTCGGCAAACAGGTCGGTGACATTGCGAAAATCAAGAATGGTGAAAAAGGTCTTTCCAAATTCTTCGTTGATGCGGGTGCCGCGCCCGATAATTTGCTTGAATTCGGTCATCGAGCCGATGTTGCTGTCGAGTACGATCAGTTTGCAGGTTTGTGCATCGACGCCGGTGGTCATCAGCTTGGAGGTGGTGGCAATGACCGGATAGCGTTCGTCAGGATTGATGAAGTTATCCAACTCGCGCTTGCCTTCGTCATTATCGCCCGTGATCTGCATGACATACTTGGGGTTCTGCGCCATCAGGTCGCTGTTGGCATTGGCCAGGGAGGCACGCATGCGCTGGGCGTGGTCAATGTCGACACAGAAGACGATGGTTTTATCGAAGCGATTGGTTTTGGTCAGGTATTCGGTGATTTTTTTGGCCACGGC
This sequence comes from Pseudomonadaceae bacterium, assembly GCA_012727935.1. GTDB lineage: Bacteria > Pseudomonadota > Gammaproteobacteria > Pseudomonadales > Halomonadaceae > Marinospirillum. The sequence continues at coordinate 6,818 of JAAYGA010000279.1, forward strand.
TTCGGTACGCTCGTCGATTACCAGGCTCTTGTCGTAATCCTTGCGGTTATAAATGCGATCATCCACCAGTTGGCCGCTCTTGTCGGTTTTGCCTGCCTCCGGCCGCCAGCCTTCCAGATCGACATTAAGGCCAACCCGGATCACCTTGTAGGGGGCAAGAAAGCCGTCCTGTATGCCCTGCTTGAGCGAGTAGGTGTAGATGGGCTCACCGAAGTATTCGGTGCTGGAAACGGTTTCGGTTTCCTTGGGTGTGGCGGTGAGGCCAATGTGGGTGGCGGTTTCGAAGTAGTCCAGAATCTCGCGCCAGGCACTGTCTTCGGAGGCGCTACCACGGTGGCACTCGTCGATGACGATCAGGTCGAAGAAGTCCGGGCTGAATTCGCGGTAGGCGTCCTTGTCCTCATCGTAGTTGGTCAGACCTTGATACAGCGCCAGATAGATCTCGTAGGATTTGTCGATCTTCTTCTGCTTGATGACCGTCATTTTGTCTTTGAAGTGGCGGAAATCGCCTCGGCGTGTCTGGTCGATCAAGGCATTCCGGTCCGCCAAAAACAGGATGCGCTTTTTCGCCCCAGCCTTCCACAGTCTGTGAATGATCTGAAAGGCGGTATAGGTTTTACCGGTACCGGTGGCCATTGTCAGCAGGATGCGCTGCTGACCTTTGGCAATGGCCTCTACAGTGCGGTTGATGGCAATCTGTTGGTAGTAGCGGGGGTTACGACTGGTGCCGTCGAAGAAATAATCCTGAGCGCTGATTCGCTCGGCTTCTGGCGTGGTGATGCCTTTGTAGCGTTTATACCGCTCCCAGAGTTGTTCTGGCGTTGGAAAGTCGTGCAGCGGTAGTTCGCGTTCGACACTGCCGCTTGCTGCGGTACGATCATGTTCATAGAAGCCATCGCCGTTGCTGCTGAACACCGTGGGGATGTCCAGGATAGTGGCGTAATCCAGCCCCTGCTGTATGCCTGCCATCACCGAATGCTTGTTGTCCTTGGCCTCAATGATGGCGACAGGGATATTGGGTTTGTAGTAAAGGATGTAATCCGCCCGCTTGCGCTTGCCACGGGTAGTGAGATTGCCCTTCACATAGATACGGCCATCGGTGAAGCCGACTTCCTCCCGGACTTGTTTCTGCATGTCCCAGCCAGCCTGTTCCAGCGCGGGCGTGATGAACTTGGTGCAGATGTCGCGTTCTGATAGGTCTTTTTTATTCGTCATCCGATGGTCGGGTTCCCTTGGTTGGTTCGAGCTGGGTTGGGCATATAACGACCAAGCTCACCGGCAATTTTCGAGCGTAGCGGAACAATTGTCCGAGTGCAGCGCCTTGTTATGCGATTCTTTAGATAACTACCAAAAGCCATTTTATTGCTCAATTTGTTGGCTCTTCCCTGCTGTACCATATACTGCCTATAGGCTTGCCATCTTTATATTTAAACAAGCCATTATAAACCAAACGACCAAAAAACTGCCGTGCGCCGGAAGAAAACATTTGCTTCTCTCCGCCTATCAACCAAACGATCTCCATATCATTATCTTCAAGCCATTTCTGTAATTTCTCAGTACGCATTAACGCATATGAAGGGCCGTACTCTTCTAGGCTTGGATCAAAAAATACAGGTTGCTCCTTGTGCTCCCATCGCCCCCATTGACCGGGAGGTCTAACCAAGTCCATTTCCTCAATCAACTCCTTGGCTGGCATATGGAAGTAAAGTGAACTATTGAGAGAATAATCGTTACTGCCATCCTCCCATTCGTATTTAGCAAATGGAATAAGGTGTTCGACTGCAATCTGTTCCCTAAAGACCTCTTCTGGTTCCCGCCATCCAGAAAGGTGGCGATATATTGGATGCCAAGGATATTCGCCTAAAAAGCCCTCGTGCTGCGTTGATGGTGCGTTGACTATATGGGGATCACAAAGTGTTTTTCCCTCAACTCCTTTAGCTAAAGAATCAAAATCTCCTTTACGGATGAAGATAGAATTAATTCTGAACCACCCATCAAGATAGGGACTTTCGATATTATCATCTGAATATTTCCTGTTTTCAGACCAAAAACCGTGTAAAACCAGCCAATTAGAATTGTCGTCAGGCATCGTCCTTTGCAGTAACTCAGAGAATTCAGGCAAAACATCTTCATCCCACAAAAAGTTAGTCTTGGCTGCAGGGTCATTTTCATTTGGGAATGGGAAGTTATAAGGTTGCCACCAAGTACACTGCTTGTTGTGATAGGTTTTGAATTCTCCAGATTGTCTTGCCCAGATAGTAGGATCAATATCGCGTTTGTATATTTGCCAAGGCCCTTCATAAATATCATCATCGGGAACATCGCTATAACCTCGATTAGTCCAGTGGTAGTTATCAGAAAGTCTGGCCAAAAATTCATGGAAGGCCATCCATTGGTATTTTTTCCCAACACGTTCCATTGCTCCACCACTGGGACCACCACCCCTTCCGTGTGAGCACATTCTTTCAAAATCAGCAAATAGCTCTTCAGTCCATCCAAACTCATGGGCTCGTTTACAAACCCATCTTTGAGCCCATTTTCTACTAAAGGCAGCAGGCCTATCGTTACTTACTCCAGAAACCCAGCGATAATACTCTTGTTGCTCTTCATTGAGCTGTGCATTTACTCTGCTATTAAACTCTTCTTGTTCTTTTCTTCTATCTTCAAAGCTGCGTTTATACTCTTCGGAATCATACTCAATTCTTCTAATAACTTTTAATAACTCTTCTGGTGAAGCTGAAGTATCACTTACTGGTGTTGGTTCCAGTTTTGCCAAATATTCTTTTTGCACATCGTCAGTTAATAGTTCACGTGCAAATCGCTCCTTGATCTCATAACCATTCTCTATTTTTGGTAAGGCTATAGGTGTTGAAGACCAATTATGAACACAGCCCATGGTGTAGTTTCCAAAGTCACCCGGAAAACCCATTACAGAACTTTTGATTCTTGATGAAAATTCATCTCCAGCTATGCCTTCTATCTCTTTTTTGGATGGATTATCCAGTTTTTGGCTACTCTTATAAGGCGGTCTGAATTGGTCGGGAGGAATTTCTACCGAAAGCACTCCAATATGCAAGGCATACTCTAAAATCCCGCGAGCATAATCTCTAAGCAGAATATGCGGCGTTGGCTCACCATCCTTAAATATCAATTCAAATGTGGTGCTCGCTATACCCTTAATAATATCTTTCTTGTCGGTATTGCAAATGACACCATATGCAACGGCATAAAGCCTCTCGCTTAAGTACGTATCCTCTAGATTCGAGAACTCGTTTAATAAGTCTTCGACGAGATGGGGGTAAGAAGAAACAATTCTGACCAGGGATTTTGTAGATCGATCTCTTATTCTTCTATTCGGGGTAGTCAAAAACCAAATCAGGGTAATAGCACAGAGCCTAATTCTTTCTTCTTCGACAGACTCAATTTCACCTGAATGTGACCACTCAATAATTGTTCTAATGATGGATTCATATTCATCATCTTCTTCAGAGCTATCACCGCGCGCTATGTGTATAGACCAAAAGTGGTCTCTTTCGGCAATCTCTTTATTCATAAGATTTCGATGAAGCAACTCAGCATTCCATGGGTGATTGGGTTCCGTTGACAATTTCAACAGAATTTCCAGTGCCGGGTGACTGTAGGAACGACCTTCTAAGTTATTTAAAAGCTCCAGAGTTCTTTCAGAAAAAGAATTTGGACTCCTCCATAAAACAGTATTCTGGAAAGTTTCATCAAGCTGCCACTTCCCAATTTCAATATCATCAGGCAGCAAATCCTCTAATTCCTTATTGAAGCGCTCAGCAATAATGATAGCCAAGGCTTCAAATATTCCAGAAAATCGATAGTAACCATTATCTTTGAGTAATTGCCATATAGAACCTCCATTTGAAAAGGCTATTTCAATGCGATCTACCTTATTTACTAATTCCTGAGCAATAAAATAGTCACTGAATCGCTCATATGTAAATCTAACAATAAGGTTTCCACGCTGCTCTTCCTTATAAGAAATATCCTCAGAAAGAATACCCTCATCAATTAATATATCGAAAAGGCTGTCCCCGAAATTTGGGTTTGGGTCGTAATTATTAATCAGTTTTCTAACATCGTGCTTTGGAAGGCCGTCAAGATTATCTGGTAATAATTTTGAAGCTATATCAATAAGTATGGACTTAACGATATTCTCTTGCGGATTGAATTTTTTCTTTCTCGCCACAATCCTTTCAATGCTATCAACATAAAACTTGAATAATGAGGTAATAGAGTTCAGGCCTTTTGGAAATGAGGTTTGCTTATTTTGTCTAAGCGCTTGGCAGCAAGTTTTCAAGAAAAGGGGGTTTGTAAATTCAGGTGCTAGTATTGGTGCGCTTGGCTTGGATATACCTTGCTGGGAAAGAAATTTCTCCGCAGCCCTATGCTCATGTCCTCTAAATCCATAATGTTCTATACGAGGCAATAGGTTTTCGTCTGCACTATCAGGAAGGATGTAATTTAGATATGTGCTGCGACAACTGAACAGAACAGCAATATATGGAAATCGTGATAAATCGGACAGGAAGCTTGTTATTTGAACAAGCCAGTCATCCCTGTGACCACCCTCATTGATAGCGTCAATGACAATGAGTGCTCTCGCCCCGATGCTTCTCCCGCCGCATCTATAGCACCTAAAACCTGGGAGTTTCTATAGTTTTGTAAATCCAGTGATTCTTTTATAAAACTAATTGGGTTCCCGCCTTGATATTGCGCGCCCAACAAAAACAGTGTTGGTAAGTTTTCATTGATTCTATGCAAGCTCAAATCACATAAGAGGTGTGATTTACCTATTCCTGCTTCCCCGTAAAGAAGCGCAGTTTTCGTCTGGGACGACAAAGCCTTTCTTTGCTTTAGGAAAGATGCTAGATCGTCTATTGCGCCGGATAATTTATATAGAGCACTTCTAGAGTTATCCTTTCTTTCAGACCAGTCGATTTTATCATGCGCATCTTTATAAATCTCGGCATATAGCTTAGATAGCTCCTCTAGCAAAGAGCTCATGCTTGATATTCGATTGTGGAAATCTTTCTGTGTAATCCTCCTACTAAATTCCTCTAGAAAATAGTTAAGCTTTTCATCCAAGCTCTTTATACTTTCTCTGTTTAATGATCTGCCTTCAGTGTTACCTTCTTTATTCAAGAAAGAAAGCACATCTAAGCTAACATCTTTCAACTCTGCTTTTTTCTCTTTGAGAAGATCCCACCATGAGGGGTTTAAACACAGACCATCGAAACTCTTTGCTATGGGGAGTTCAACATGAAACTCTGGGGTATACCTATCTCCCAAACTGTCTTGAGACCTCTTTGCGATATTTCTGAATACATCTGTTCCGAAAAACGGTTCGTTAAACCAGTACAAAGCTCTACCAGAGTAAAGAGGGTCATCAATCGTAAGGAAAGTAGTAATCTCATGCTTACCCCAGTATGAGAACGTTATTTTACTACCAGCGGCCTTTGCTTGACTTTCCCATTTTTTAACGTGTTCTAGCCACTCATCTTCGACAGAAACTACTTGTTTTCCACCTCTTCCTTTCTTTCTGCTATCTGCTTTATCTAAAGGCAAGCAGACAACATAGTGTGTTAACTTGGGGTGCTTCTCTAAGGCTGTAGTGAATGATTCATCTATTTGTTGCCAACGAGAGGAATTCATTCCATCTAAAAAATATTTCGCTTGCCAGCATATCTCCGATCCGTCGTCAAGAATCCAGTAACACTCAACACCAGCATCACCTCCAGCGCCATCCTTCTTAACGAACCGCTTTCCATTATCTGGTTTTTGAAGATGGGCAATTTGGCAAATCAACTCTTCAAAGCCTGAGTTTTTACTACCATCATGTGTTCTAATTTGAGAGAAGTTAATTTCCATATATGAAGTCTTAAATAACTAAATATTTATTGGCTGGTTAGTAGCCCCAGATCTTAGTCAATTATCCAGTAGGTTTATTACGCATAACGCCGCGCTCACTGGTAAATTAGGAGCGCAGCGAGTAATTTATCCGTGTGCAGCAACTTGTTATGCCTTAGCTTCGGTAGCCTGTTGTATTTCATTCTTGTGCAACCTTTCAATAACTTTTTCTTCTTTTATTTTTCTAAACCTTCCGCCCATTTCTATATACTTTAAATTATCATCTTCTGCATGAACTGGCTCTTTGCCAGCAAAATCGCAAAGATTATGATAATAACTCTTTGCATACCTGTATGCTGCGACAGCTTCATCCGTCGTCTTACCAACGGTTAAAAGCTCCATTTCCTCTTTACCATTGAGCCTCGTCGGAACGAGAATGCTGCGCTCAGCAAGCTCAACATATATTTCCGGCAATCCAAGCTTTTCGCTTAACCGATAAATTGTGCTACAGAAATTAGCGATATAAAAACTGTACGTCAATTGCGGATTGACGTCTCGAATGATTGAATCCAGTTGCCACCTAGCCGACGACAACTCTCTCTCAATATCTTCGAATGCTTCTGTATTTATTTGTGGAACTCCATCCTCAGGCTTACCAATAAAGAAATTTTTATGGACTCTTGGGTGTACTTTAAATTTCCCGACCAAACAATCAAGATATTCAACCTCACCGATTTGGCCAAAATAACCAAATAGTTCTTTTCTGTGAGAATGAAAAAGATCGATGTTATTTTTCTGATTTGTAATCTTAATCTGCTTGGCCGTTTGTTTTGTTGCATGCAGGCGAGACACAAGAACCGACAATGGTAACGAAAGAGATAAAGCGCCTAGAGGCAGGGTGCTAATTGAAAAAAACATTCTCAAACCATCACTTGTCAAAGAGATCGAATGCCCCCTCCAAACGATTACGCCTAAGGCGATAAAATATAAAAATGGAGAAATTATTGAGACCCATAGTAGACCTTGCTCGGCAAGTCCTCGCTCCTCATCTAGCGTCAGCGTGGACTTGAGTCGCGCCAGAACCCAAGAACCACTTCCCAAAATTGACGAAACGACCAACACAGGTAAAAAAAGAGGTAGAAGCACAAGGGCCACCAAGTAAACTATGTCGGTCAATCAAAACTCTCCTTTGGCATAACGCCCGCATTTGCGGCTGGTTTGAAGCGCAGCGGAAAACCAGTCCGACAACATGCGATTGTTATATTTCATTGAGAAAATTTGGGACATTTGCTGGCTCAATGTCAAAAATGTATTTGATAATGCCTGCTTTTAGGTTCTCTTCAATCCCGCTTCTAAAATCTAAGATACTTGAGATTGCAGCATCATGCTGCAAATGGCGTCGCCAATGAACCTCATCTTCTCGGCCGTGAAATGAAAGCAATCTAGTTAAAGCCATATGCGCAAACATTCCCGATTCTTCATCAACTGTATTGTGCATCACCACATGCGAATCAGAGTGGGACTCTGTAGTGGTAAGATCCCAAGAATGGAATAGCTGCTGAGCAATCGGTGATAGCTCTCTTAACTGCTTATTATCCCCGTTTGTGAAATAAACGTCATCTATGACCATGTGCCAATTTTCTTGAAACCCCTCATCTGTTTCGATAGTTTCAATGAGCTTTTCTTTCTTGAAACTAATATGAACACCGGAATTAACTTGTGGAGTGTATGAAAAGTCACCAAGAAATTTGCTCATTAAGCTATTACGCATTGCGTCATTGAAGTTAAGATTGAAGTTTGTCTTGGCTTTTGAGAAAACGTCTAAATCTACCAGACTCCAAATCCCATACTTTCGCCAAGCAATTAAAACGGGAAGCCCTAAGAGTTGCCCATAAGCTCTCAGTTTAGATACGTAGTCAGGCCTCAGAGACAAAACATTTTTCTCACAAGATTTGACTTCAATTAAAACAGAAGTATTACCGGCACCACGCACATTAAAGTTTGCGAGTAGATCCGGAACCTGAAAAGCATCTTTAGAAGTAGCTGGATACTGCTGCTGGTCTAATTTATGAATCAAATTACATCGACCGAGCCAACCGCAGATAATAGAAAACTCGTCTTCTAATGGAAGACCTATATTAAGTCTATGCACTCTTTCAGCGATACTTTTCGCATCAGCGGTCCAACCTAGCTGCTCAAGAGACTCATGAATAAGTCTCTCTAAATCTGATGGTTTATCTTTCAAGCTAGCTCCATATGCTTAAGAAATATAACATTTTATTAGTAAGCATGCTCGTTTTGTCACCCGCTGATGCTTACCGTTAATTAATATAATCACTTGTATTAAATAGACTTTCTTTAAAAATATAAGACACTCTGTTATTACAAATCGTGC
>JAAYGA010000280.1 GCA_012727935.1 Pseudomonadaceae bacterium
GTTGTGACGGGCGGTTTCATGTTCAGGCAGGCAGACTTACCTGGGGAAGCCCTGTATCATCCAAGGTAACTTGGTAAGCTCGAACAAGCCGGAAGGCAAGGGAGAGAAGACGTGGTGCAGGGTGGCGGAAAGTGAAATATATCGTGTGGAGATACCTATAATCATAAACGACCAGACGGAGCAGCCTCTTGAACGTGCGAGAGAAAGAATAAACCGATTCCAGCGGGAAGCAGAAAAGACGAATAGCAGGCTACAGCGAATGGCAGCGAGAATCTACAGATTCCGAATGATGGTGCATGATAGGGTAACGCCTACCCTGCAGAAGATACAAAAGACTTTGCCTAATCTAGTGAAAAAGACGTGGACAATAACGCTAAAAGCCAAGGACAAAGTTACCGACGTAGTAAAACGCATTATCGGATTTATTACTAGCCCCCTCACCCTTCTTGGTGCTGGTGCAGGGGCTACGGCGGCTATAGCCTTTCCTTTGCAACTAGCCGGCGAGATGGAGCAAGCACAAATAGCAATGGAATACTTCGCTGGCAGTGCAGAGAAAGGTCAGAAGTTTCTTGAACGACTGCAGGCTTTTGCTGCCAAAACGCCGTTTGAATTTCCGGATGTTAGAGAGGCGGCTGTAGGACTATTACCACTCTATAAAAACATGTATGGTGTCGATAAAGCAATGGATGAGACCATTCGGACTATCCAGGCGTTTGGCAACGCTGCCGGCATGACTGGCGCTGGCATTCAGGGGATGAACCTTGCGCTTCTTGGTTTTCGGCAGATCGGCACTATGGGCAAACTGGGTATGGAAGAATTGCGACAGGTAACAGAGAACCTGCTCATCCCGATGGATATAATACTGAAAGAATTAGGATTGACCGGCGACGCTTTGGAGGACCTGGGCAAGCGCGGAATACCAGCGCAAAAGGCCATGAATGCTATAGTTCGGGCGCTTGAAAAGAATTTCGCCGGCGGCATGGAGAAAATGTCAAGGAGTTTGCTCGGCCTCATATCCACTGTCAAGGATACAGCTAGGCTGACTGTGACCGCTTTTGGTGCTGGTATGGCCGGATCGGTAAAGCGGATTTTCCTGGATTTAGTAGGAATAACTGATTATATCGGCGACAAGTATAAAGCATTCCAGAAAAAGCTGGAGGATGCAGGACGAAGGGTTGGAGAATATTTTGAACGTGTATATCGAAAAGCGAAAGAATATTTAGGTCAACTTATGAGTGACCCCGAATTTCAGTCGGCTAATGTGTGGCAAAAACTGAGTATGATAATCGAAGACCTTACTCCTGTTATAGCTAAAAATGCGTTTGAATTAGGAACGAAGTTGGTTAAAGGAGTAGCGGCTGGTTTTTGGGAAGCGATGAATGCAGATATTAAGACTTCAGCGATATTGAGTTTACTAGCTGGATTAACCGTGCCAGGGCCTTTAAGATTCAAAATTTGGATTGAAGTTGGATTATTAGGAACTCAGCTTGCAAAGTATGCATTAGGGTGGTTAGTAAATGAAGGCGGTAAATATGTTGGAGAGAAATTGCCGGAAGCATCCGGCCATTATACTGCGAAACAGATTCAGCAAGAGCAAGCAGCATGGCAGAAATTCGAACAGAGCAAGGGTAAAACTTCTATACAGCAGCCTCTTTTCAAGAATACTGCGATAAAACAAAGACAGCCGACACTTTGGGAAAGAGTCGTTAGGTTTTTTAGAGGATATGCTTATGGTGGCATTGTAAATAGACCCCACTTTGGAGTTATAGCTGAAGCAGGACCCGAGGCAATAATCCCTCTTTCTGGCCGTATGAGAAACAGAGGAGTAGATCTGTGGTATAGAGTGGGCTTTATGTTAGGTACCCTGCCAGCATCGATCAGGATGAGCGGTTTTGACAGGCCCGTGCCAGTAGCGGTTCCTGTAACGGCTGGTGTTGGTGGTTATGGGACAGCAACTACCATAACTACTGGGCCAATCAGTGTAACACTAAGTGTAACTGTTTCCGGTGGTCAAGACGTGCTCCAAGTAATTAGAGCAAATTATAAAGTAATAGCCAATGAAATCGCAGATGTTATAGCAGGGGCATTACCAAGTGCTTTTCAAAATATGACAAAGTAAGAAGGATTTCCCTGCTCATGTGTCTAATATTCGGTAACAGATATTTGTTTTAGGAGGCGGTTTCATGAGCAGGGCAAGGCAATTTTTGTTCTGGATTTTTATAATTCTAGGGTTTTTACTATTGACAGGATGTGGAGCTCCTTCTGGTGATCCAAAAGAGGCAGTAGTGAAATATTACGATAGTGTTAAAAACGGTAATTTTGAAGCAGCATACGAAATAATGGCTGAGCAAAGCAAGAAAAATATAAGCAAGGAAGATTTTGTCTTATATCAGCAATTAAATCGTGAGATAATGAGGCTAAAAGATTTTAAAATCGAGAAAGTGCAAGACCTTAGAAATATAGAGTTAGAAGGCTCTTCATACAAATTTGCGGCTGAATTTAATATTACAGAAACGATTGAGGAATATTATGACGATAAAAAAGAAAAATCAAATACCTATAAAGTGCTTGTAGTAGATGATAATAATGCATGGAAGGTTTACAAAGATTTAGATATTAAGAAAGCTATATCTTCAAATTATGCGGAAATCGGATGGATGTACGCTGTGGGTAAAGGGAAAGATCGAAATTTAAATGAGGCTGCAATTAATTTCAAGCGTGCATTAGAATATGATAAAGAAAATGCAGATGCTTATTACGGCTTGGGCGTCGTTTATCATGATTCCGGGAGATATGATGAATCAATAAAACAATTAAATTTGGCTTTAACAAAGTCTAATGATAAGGCTTTTCAGTCAAACGTGTATAATGTTATAGGACTTTCTTATGTAGGTAAAGAAAATTACCAAAAAGCAAAAGAGGCTTATAACAAGGCCATAGAGTTAGATCCTAATAACGAATATGCAAGAAATAATTTGTCGATGCTTAAATAATTTTTAGGCGAATAAGGAGAGGTCACCCTCTCCTTTAATTATGCCTTGAAAGGAGTGAAAAGCAATGGATTTGACTGCAAAAGTGGAAGCCATAGAAAAAAGAGTGGCTGCGCTGGAAGAGAAAGTTGCCAGGCAGCCAAAAGGACTAAAATTTAATAAAGAAAAGTTTATAGCGACAGTAAAAATGAATATACCTCAATATTTCAAAATCGACGTAAGCGAGGGTTCAACAATTAGTTCTACAACAATGTAATTAATGCCATCAATTCTTTCTCTGGAAATGCTATAAATTTCTTCTACAGCATATCCTAGCCCATTAAGATTCTCGGGGGTTGAATCAGAGAATTTGTGTGAAACGATTGCGTGAGACAGTTTTTCGCATTCTTTTTCAAATTCAGGCTGCTCTTGAGACTTTGGCAATAATTCAGCCAAGCCATATTTTATTACGGGCGTTTCTTTTGTAAGTAAGACTTTGATAAATTTTTGAATAAATGCGTCGAGACCTTCAACCCATTCCCCCGAGACAAATTCACCTGTGATGAAATCGAATTTGTGGTCTTTTTTATAGCTACTTACATCTAGTCTTGGTTGCATCGTAGAACGAATTGGGCTGGATGGTTGCCACTTCATACTATCACCTCCGTACCTGTTAATTTAGAGTTTAATATGGTAATTTCGATAAAAAAATAAAAATTCCTTGGACGAAAGATGTCAAAGGCAGGTGATAACATGGAATTCTACCTCATGGCTCCTAACGGGAGCCGTATTCATTTGCCCATCAACCCAGAACGCATCACATGCCAGACAGGGACTAAAATAGAAACATTTGATGTGATTTCGCTAGGGACAATAACTCTACCCCGCGGGACGGTCCCAACACGATTCACTTTTGAAGGCTTTTTCCCAGGCGAGGCACGCCGTAATGCACCATACGTAACCGATTGGAGGCCTCCAAAAGAACTGGTAGGTATACTTTCAACTTGGCGAGATAAGGGTGTTAAGCTTCGCCTACTTGTCACTGAAACACCGATAAACCACGATGTTTATTTTGATGGTGAGGATAGCTTTGAGCATGAGTGGAAAGGCGGTCACGGCGACTGCTGGTATAGGATTAGGTTGGTGCAAGCGAGAGAACTCATGATATTGACTGAAAACGAATTGCGAAAGACAGTCCCGGCGGCAAAGGTAGCACCTTCACGACCTGCTCTACCTCCACCCAAGCTTTACACCGTCAAACCCGGCGATAACCTGTGGATCATCGCTAAGAGAATACTGGGTGACGGTAGCAGATGGAAAGAGCTATATAGCAAAAACAAAAGCGTAATAGGTCCAGACCCGAACAAAATTTATCCCGGACAGGTTTTAAGAATCGCCTGAAATGGCGGTGATATAGTTGATAGACGTTTCTAAAATCAGATATTCATTAGTTGCGATAGCTCCTACAGGCGGGAGGACTGACCTCTCGCCTTTTTTGCGGAGCCTTAGTTGGGAAGAAAATGACGGTGAGCTGGCAGTTAGGTTAGAAGCAGAGCTGCAGAACGTGCAAGTTGCTGGCGGCAAATGCAGTATTTGGACATTAATGAAATGAAAGAGTGTGAATAGCATGGAAAAAGCACCTACTCCACCTGGAGTAGGTGCCTCCATTAAAGGAGGCGAACAAGAAAATGAATTGGAAAGA
>JAAYGA010000281.1 GCA_012727935.1 Pseudomonadaceae bacterium
ATTCAAGTGGTACTGCAGCAGAAATTTTGAATGTCGCTAACATTAATAAACTGATTGAAATAAAATGATTAGCTGGGGAAGTTTGAATAAGTCCTTTAGAATTTTATTGATAACAGATGACCCTGAGGTTATTCCTTGGCAAGATACCTTTGGTTGTCAGCAACTAAAGGTTACTCTAGCGTCTACAATTGAAGAAACTAATAAACAGCTAGTTCAATACCCTACTTATGATTTAATTATTATTGATCTTGATTTAATTCCAGACATTAGTTTTTTAATTTGGCCAGCCCCTATTATTTTGTTAGCTAGCCATATTTCTAGTGAGCAACAGCAGCAACTATTTGAATTAGATGCTGATGCTTACATTGCTAAGCCTTTAAACTTTTTTTCTTTATGCTTAAAAGTTAGGACGCTATTAAAGCGTGGCTTACTTAAAAGGCAATTACAAAAAAGCAATGCAGCTTTGCAAGGTTACTTACACGCTAATCGTGCGGAAGCAGAAATGGCTTTGCATATTTTTTATAATCATTTATTAGATGAAGCGTCTGAAGATTTACGTGGTTTTGACCGTTATTTACTGTCTAAATCAGATTTTTGTGGTGATTTAACACTGGCTCGTTACTCACCTTCTGGCAGTATTTTTGTGTTACACGTTGATGCTATGGGGCGAGGTTTATCAGCAACGGTTACTTTATTGCCCGTAGTTGATGTGTTTCATGGCATGGTTGATAAAGGCTATGCCTTGCCAATGATCGTGCGAGAAATGAATCGTAAACTTAACTATAAGTTGCCTGCCGACAGATTTGTGGCTGCCTCATTAGTTGAAGTAGATTTATTACATGAACAGGTGAGTGTTTGGAACGGTGGTATGCCACCTATTTATTTGTTAAATGCCAAGGGTGAGGCTGTTAAAACTTTTCATTCTAGCCATATGGCCTTAGGTATTTTAGAAGACAAGAGTTTTGATGCGGGTGTTGAGCGTGTTGCTTTGCCTAAAGAAGGTGGTGTTTTTGCTTGCAGTGACGGTTTAATTGAGCAAATTAACTTGCAGGGTGAGCATTATGGTAATGAACGTTTGTTATTGGAATTAGGCACAGGTTCGCAACATTTTATGACTAGTCATATAGCGGCCTCCTTAAAAGATTTCGCTGGTTTGCCCAATTTTGACGATGATGTTTCTATGTACTTTTTACACTTTAAAGAATTAATTTTCTTTTTAGATCAGCAGCAACTATCTGCTAAATCAGTGCGTAGTTTGCAAGATATTCATCCTTTCCGTTGGGAGTTAACGTTAAAAGGCCGCCAAATAGCAGAGCAGGAAGTTGCTAGCCAATGTAATAATTTATTACAGCAAATGGGAATGTCACAACCCTTATGCCAAAGGGCTTTTACGGTTATTAGTGAATTAAGTACTAACGCTATAGATCATGGCATCTTGGGTTTATCTTCCAACCTTAAAACTTTTGCAGATGGCTTTGCTGAATATTATACCCAGCGTGATAAGTTAATTTTAAACCTAGCCAGTAAAGATGTGTTTCGTATAATTTTAGATTGGCAGCCTGAGGGAACTAAGCCTTGTTTGGTAATAGAAATTGAACAAACAGGTGAAGGTTTTGATGCTGCAAAAGTGTTGTCTAAGTCACCCGAAGAACTGTCTGGACGGGGTTTGTTGTTAGTAAAGCGGTTAGTATCTGACTTGGCGTTTAGCGACTCGGGTCGTTTTGTACGCGTTATTCTTGAGTAGCTTGATGAATGATTTTGAAGTTGATAAGAATTTTGCTTTGTCGCACTATTATGATCCTAAATTTAAAACCCAAGCTGTAAAAGTTTTACCTGGCGAATATTATGCCACCGATGGTGATGAGATGATTGTCACTGTCTTGGGTTCTTGTGTTTCTGTGTGCTTGCGTGATAACTATTCTGGTATTGCTGGCTTGAACCATTTTTTGCTGCCACATGACCGTTCTAATAATGATACACCTTTAACTGAATCGGCACGTTATGGTGTTTATGCAATGGAGTTACTGGTTAACCATTTACTTAAACTGGGCGCTCAACGTGACCGTTTAGAAGCTAAGGTGTTTGGTGGCGGTAAGGTAATTAAAGATTTTACCTTTGCCAATGTAGGCGAGCGTAACGTAAGTTTTGTATTGGAACACCTAAAGCAAGAAGGCATTCCTATAGTGGCGCGTGATTTATTAGACACTTATCCACGTAAAGTACATTTCTTTCCAAATACAGGGCGAGTATTGTTAAAAAAGATTAACAGCCTTAATAACGTCACACTTATTGAGCGAGAAAAGGGTTACTTGCGTCAGGTTGAGCACAAGCCTATTTCAGGCGAAGTAGACCTGTTTTAATAACCTTCTTTAACCTACTCTAACTTGAATGTGATGCCCTTGCTGAGAGACTATTACTTGGTCGGCAAGGGTTCTAAGTTTGGCTAGGCTGTCCTCTTCCATTAGGCTAGTTGAGCCTTTGGCATTGTCACTTACTTCTATAATTAAGCAGGGTGCAGTAGTTAAGTCTTGGTTATTTGTTTGATCGCAATCTTTTAGGATGCATTTAAATTTAAGCTCTAGGTAATAATCATTACTTAAGTTATTTAATGCTTGGGTTTTTTTCTGATGATAATCTAAATTAATCATTGGCTCTGCTGTTGAACCTAGAGGGCTTTCTTTAATAAGAGTAAGCTGTAGCAGATTAGTGTTAATTACTTTTTGTAATAACTCATGAATAACACTAAAAGCCCAGCGTTTTAGTGGCATACTTAAGCCTTGTGCTTGCATAAATTCATTACAAAGTGCAGGCAATGATTGTTTTGCTATTTGTGTACCATAAATTTTCATTTGCCATTCAAAAGGTGTATGAAGGCTGCTACACAAAAAGCTACCAATATTACTGGGTATTATTTCATTTTTTATTTCAGCAAAGTCAATTTGGCAAAGTGAAATGTCATCATCGGGCTGTTCAAGCTCAGCAAAATCTAATACTGATTGAATTACACTTTTAATTGGGTCTTGAGTTATTTTCTGTTGTAATAGTTGGTTAAGTAACTGATTACCAAACTGTTGTTGTTTACTGTTTTCTTGTTCTATTAAACCGTCGCTATAAACCATTAAATGACCATCTTTGGGCAATGTTAAACGCTCGGGTGTTGAATCAAACATTGCATCGTCAAGTATGCCAAGTGCCATGTGTTTAGAATGGAACTCTTTTATAATTTCACCTTGTTTGTTGAGCTTAAGTGCTGCAGGCATAGCACCATTCCAAATGCTAACTTCATTATGAGCAGGGTCTATTTCAACTAATATTGCTGCAACAAAACGGTCATCAGGTAAGTCTCTAACTAGGTGTTTATTCATTTCACTTAAAATAAAAGGTAGTTGATAGCCTTTTTGTACCATAGCGTTAAATACTGAAATAACGGGCATAACCGTTATGGTGGCGCTTAGTCCGTGGCCTGTGGCATCGGCAACTAAAATAAATGTGCTGCCAGAAGGTGAACGTTTAACTTGAATAATGTCACCGCTAAAGCGGCTAGATGAACAAATTTGGTAATTAATGCCAGCAAGTTGATCGGTATTTTTAACGAGTAGGTGGCCATAAAGCACTTCGGCAGCCATAGTGTTTTCTTGTTCTGACAAGTTAATGGCAGTTTCTAGCTTTTGGGTATAGCCGCTAATCGCTCTGGAAGAACCTAGCAGGTTAAGTAACACAACTAAAATACTGTCAATTCTTAAGCGTAAGGCAATATCTTCCATTGCTACTGAGTGAATGAACACGCCCTGTACACAGCCAATTTGTGGTTCTTTTTCTAGGTGGCGAACCAGGAACTTTGGTTGAGATTTAAAGCCCTTAATTGGCTGAGGTTTGAAATTATTAAAGGATTGATTAGTTAGGTGTAGGTGAGTGATTTCTAAGCTTTCTATTGAACTGTGTGTGTTTGAAAAGGGTTTAAACTGTTTGGTTAGCAGTTGTTCCGCTTCTAATTTTGATGCTTGGTTAGCTTCTTCAAACCAGTAGATTTTTAATTTTCGTTGGCCTTCTTCGGTTAAATAAACGCAGATAAAGTCAAAAGGCAGTGTTTTATGCATATTAGTAAAAATATCACTGATATATTTGTTCCAATCATCAAGACGAATATTTTTAATAACTAGTTTACTAAGTAGGCTAGCTTTAATTTCTAATAGGTTTTTATCATTCAGTACTCGCCCTAACTGACGAGCTAATTCACTGATGTTATTAAAAGCGTGATTTAACTCATTAAAAATAAAATTAAGGTTAGTTGGGTTAAAGTTTTGTAAATCTTGCCCTGTTTGAATTTGGTTTATTTGCTGGCTAAATTCTTCAATGGATTGGTTAATACGCCGTATAGCAAAATGTGAAAAGACAAAGGCAATTAATAAAAAAGCGAAGGAGTAAAAAATAAAAGTGCCTATGTAGGTTAGGCGCACTTCAGTAGTGATGCTAGGCAGTTCTATTTTAGAACGACTTTCAATTGGCAAGTCCATTAACTGCTGAGTAAGGTAATTAGCTTGTTCAGCCATTAAGCTTTCGTAAAGCAGTGAAGAGATGCTGGTAACACCAATGAAGACGATAAAGGTACTAAAAAAGACAGCTAAAAAGATAAACCAGCGTAGGGTACGGACCTTTTGTAGGATAAAGTGGATCAACAGAAGCTCCGATTAGACAGGCTAGACAAGAAATAGGATCTAATTATCCTTTGCTTGCCTCTTGTTGTCCAACGCTCTGCTCGTTGCTGGCTGAGTCAGTTTGTCCTAGCATAAAAAAGGCAGCTTTAGAGGCTGCCTAAAGTAGGGCTGTGAAAGCTTACAATATTAAAAACTTAAACTGGAAAAAGTACGCTTAGCTTGGTGGCTAGCATCATATTGCCTTCAGCGCGCAGCTTGCCTGCCATAAATGCTTGCATACCATCTTCTTCGCCGGTTAGCACATCTTTCAATGTTGCCTTGTTCATAATTAGAGTAACTGAAGGGTCGTCGTGGTCGCCTTCGGCAATTTCACACTGGTTGTTTTTGATAATTACATAGTAATTAGTGCCATCTTCAACGTTAAACTGGAACACGTCATCCATGCCGGCAGCAGCAGTGGCGTTAAATTTGTCCTTCAGTCCTTCAATAATTACGTTAATATCAGCCATGGTGTTGTCCTCTTTGTGAGCTGGTTAGGTAATGCAGCTTATTTCAAACGTATGTTTAATTCAAGCTTTTAATGGAGAAATTCTAAGTGTGGGAATTAGTTGCTGAGTATGTAAGTTTTTTATTGAAGATTGCTACACTTTTGGTAGCCGTGGTTCTTTTGGTGATTACTGTGGCAGCTGTTAAGCGCAGTCGCGATACTGATGAGCAATTACAGGTGCAAGAGTTAAATGAGCGGCAGCAAGATTTACAAGAAGCTTTGCAAGAAGAATGGTTGGAAGATAAAGCTATAAAACAGCTTCATAAAGAAAGAGATAAGCAAGCTAAGGCCAAGGCTGCTAGCCAATCTACTCAGCCTAGGGTGTTCGTTTTAGATTTTAAAGGCGATTTAGATGCCAGCCAAGCGCCTGTCTTAGGCCGTGAAATTAGTTTGTTGTTAGGTGTGTTACGCCCTGAAGATGAAGTGGTTCTTCGTTTAGAAAGTGCTGGTGGTTATGTGCATAGCTATGGTCATGCTACCGCCCAGTTACAGCGTTTAAGGGATAAAAATATTGCTTTAACTGTGTGTGTCGACCGAGTAGCCGCTTCGGGTGGTTATATGATGGCCTGCACAGCGGCTAAGTTATTAGTTGCGCCTTTTGCGGTGCTAGGTTCAATTGGTGTAGTGGCTGAAGTGCCGAATGTGCATCGGTTGTTAAAAAAGCATGAAGTAGACTACGAAGTGTTAACGGCGGGTGATTACAAACGTACGTTAACCGTGTTTGGTGAAAACACCCCAGAAGGTAAGCAGAAGTTTTTAGATGATTTAGAGCAAACGCACCAGATGTTTAAGTCTTATGTGAAGCGTTGCCGTCCGCAGTTGGATATAGAAAAGGTGGCTAAGGGTGAAGTGTGGTATGGCGAGCAGGCATTAGATTTGCAACTAGTCGACGCTTTACAAACCAGCGAGGCTTATTTGTTAGAGCGGCAAGAAACGGCACGGGTATTTAAAGTGCGTTTGAAAAAGACTTTAAATTTGACTGAGAAAATTGCCGGTCAAACAGCCAGTGTATTAGAAGGGCGTTTGTTAAGCTGGTTGCCTAAGTTACAGGCAACTTTCTTTCACCGTTAAGTTTTACCTTAGCTAGTAAGGTTTTTCTCAGTCAGGCCAAGTAAATTAAACCCTACAATACATGCTGTGTAGGGTGCGAATAATTTGCTTGGCTTCTTCACCGTTCAGCGAGTAATAGATTGTTTGTGATTCACGGCGCGTTTTTACTAGCTGGTCGCGCCTTAGAACCGCTAGGTGTTGTGAAAGCGCCGACTGGCTTAAATCTAAGCAAGCGTTTAACTCACTAACCGACAACTCACGGTCGTCTAGGTAACATAAAATTAATAGGCGGTTTTCGTTGGCTAACGCCTTCAATAAATTTGTGGCCTGTTTGGCATTGCTGCGTAAATCTTCAATAAGGGTGTTTTTATTTGGTTCTTGCATTGTTGCACTAGCCATAGTTTTTACTCAAGTTTTGCTTAACCTAATTAGTTTTGCGTTATGTTACCTTTTTTTTTACGGTTTGTTGACTTGTAAGCTTAGGATTCCAATAATTTTTTACCAAAATACTTTAATTAAATGAATTGTCGGCAATCTTTACCGTGATTTAACTGTGAAAGTCTTCAGTTAAGTGTTTAAAAGTTATGAAATTGCTTGGCTTTGCGCCTTTTGTAGTAGTTGCAAAATGCTCATCTTGCATTAGAGTAGCGTTAGATTTATACAAAGTGTCGACACTTATTTTTGTACTGGCGATTAAAACCTCAGTATAAGGCTACTTTTCTTGCATAGAAAAGCAGGTGTCGACAAAATAATAATACCTACAGAGGCATTGCTGATGAGTTATAAAGCTGAATTTGACCGTTCTATTAATCAGCCAGAAGAATTTTGGCGCGAGCAGGCAGACAAACTGCCTTGGCACAAAAAGCCAACCCAAATTTTGGGTAAAGATGAGCAAGGTGCTTACCGTTGGTTTTTGGATGGTGAGCTAAATATTAGTTACTGTGCCTTGGATTACCACGTTGAAAATGGCCGTGCTGACCAAACAGCGGTTATTTTTGATTCTCCTGTCACCAACACTAAATCTAAGCTTACTTACCGCGAAATGCGCGATAAGGTAGCAACCTTTGCGGGTGGCCTGCGTAAGCTAGGTGTTGAAAAGGGCGACCGTGTGGTTATTTATATGCCTATGGTGCCTGAAGCTTTAGTGGCTATGTATGCTTGTGCGCGTCTTGGTGCTATTCACTCGGTTGTTTTTGGTGGTTTTGCGCCTAGCGAATTAGCTGTGCGTATTGATGATGCTAAGCCTAAAGTTATAGTTTCTACTTCTTGCGGTATTGAAGTAGAAAAAGTTATTCCTTACAAAGGCTTGTTAGATGATGCAATGGATCAGGCAACGCATAAGCCCGACCATTGTGTTGTTTTACAGCGCCCTCAGCACCCTTGCGAACTGAATGATGGCCGTGATGTAGACTGGAACAGCTTAATGGAATCTTCTGAGCCGGCTGATCCTGTGAATGTTAAGTCCACTGATCCTCTTTATATTCTTTACACTTCAGGCACCACCGGCAAGCCTAAGGGCGTTGTTCGTGATGCGGGTAGTTATGCTGTTGCACTTCACTACAGTATGAAAACCATTTACGACATGAATCCTGGCGAAGTCTTTATGGCGGCATCCGATGTAGGCTGGGTTGTTGGTCACTCTTACATTGTTTATGCGCCGCTACTAGCCGGTTGTACCACCATTGTTTATGAAGGCAAGCCGGTTAAAACTCCTGATGCGGGTGCTTTCTGGCGTTTAATTGAAGAATACAAAATTAAGTCTTTCTTCACTGCGCCAACCGCTTTCCGTGCGGTTAAAAAAGAAGACCCTGAAGGTAAGCTGTTAGCTAATTATGATATCTCTAGCCTGAAGATTATGTTCTTGGCCGGTGAGCGTTTAGATCCCCCTACCTACCACTGGTTGAATGAGTTGTTACCCGTACCAGTCATTGACCACTGGTGGCAGACA
>JAAYGA010000282.1 GCA_012727935.1 Pseudomonadaceae bacterium
CTTTAATAGAGTCTCTTTGGCTGCTGCTGTTAATTCTTTTTCGCCCGTGTACGATTCTTCAAAGTTGGTAATCTCTTGGTCTAGCAACTCTTTAGCCACTACATAGCCGTGGGTTTGTTGTAAAAAGTTAAAGGCGTGGGTTTGCAAAAACTGCACCAAGCTTTGATCTTCGTTAAGCATATAAAGCTTAGACTTTGCACCGCTCCAAAATGCCCCATTCAATATATTGCTGACTACTTCAGGATTAGCAATCGCCAAGTCACTATCTAATAGTTGACCTAGAGCAGCGTTGATTTTATCGGCTAGACTTTCAGCGTCCCTATGCAGTTTTTGGGGCTTGGATTTTGTAGGGCTTAGGGTGTTAGCTTGTGCTATTACAAAGGCTTTTTTACGCTCTTTGTCCCCTGCTGCGTTTAGGTAGGTGTGCTGTTGTTGGCGTTCTTTTACTTCCAGTTGAGCAAGGGCTTGTTTTGTCGCATCAATGCCGCAGGTGCTTGTGTAGTCGTTCCAATCATCACCATCTTTTAAACCGGCTGGGGCTAGGAATGGCAAACCTGTAGCGTATGCTGCATCAATACCGGCTTTACCCGAATCAGCCGCTACCGCGCCAATATCTAAGTTTTCTGCACAAATGGTTTTTAGGTTGTTGGCGCTTAATGCAAAGTAAACACTTTTGCCGGTGGCTTCACATACACTAGCAGCAGTCGCAAAGCCTTCAGCAGCAAGGGCTTGCCCATCATCGACACCTTGTAGTTTATAAAAACAACCTGATGTTTTCCCACCACTTAAAAACAGCTTTGTGCCGTCCGGCTTAATTCGCTGTAGGTTCACCAACACACCGGCTTTACTGAAAATAGGAATCAGTAATTCACCTTGATTGCACACATAAGAGTCCGGCTTAATTTCTTGCTCTCTAGTGCTGTACAGCGTTGCTTTGATTGTTTTAGTAGCAACCTTAGAGCCATGCGCTTTAATGCCCTTAGCCGTTAGGTAGGCGTGTTCTGTGGCTTCTTGTGCTGCATTAAATGCCGTTGCAGCCGCTTGGCTTGCGAGTGAATAACCTGCCATCTCCATTACTTCCCTTGCTTGACGTGCTGCTTCGCTTTGCTTTGCCAGTTCAGCCGCCTTAGCTTTGTATTTTTCAGGGTCATACTTTGGTGCATCACTGTTATTGCGGTACTGATTAAAAAGAATGTCTCTAGGATTCCAGTAAGCGGCTTTGCCTCCCTCCCTGAATGAGTGAAAGGTTATTACAGGGTGGATAGCACCGTCTTTGTCTTGTTTAACTTCAGCAAAAAAACCTTGGCGCTTGTCGTGTTTGCCTGTTTCTGAATTGGCTGCAAACGTCTTAGCACCATCAAAATTAACTTGGTCTGGTAATTCAATACCGACTGATCGACCGACCGCTTGAGCATCGGCAAATAGCTGATAGAAAATGTCTACAGGGTCGTTGTATTGCCCAGCTAACCATGTTGCATACAACACCGGTTTTAAGATATTATGGGTTTGCATATAATTTGAATCCTAAGTTTTGTTGTGAGAGCTTTGTATTCAGAAAATAAGGTTGACCTGTGTGGGTCAGCCTTTTTTTTTCGCCTATTGTTTACCTGCTTCCTTCTTCTTGCTCTCACTTAAAAAAAATACAACCAACTTTGCCAAGTCGTAATAATTGCGACCTTTGCTGTGAATAATTGCATCTTTTGGAAAGTGTGCGCGTGCAGTCCAGCGTGAAACTGTCGAGATGTTTACGCCTAAATAATCAGCAGCAACAACTCTACCGACAATAATCGGTACATTGGATTGTGGCACTTCTAGGTTTGAGCGAATGGCTCTAGGGTTTTGTTCGGTCATGCTTGCTACCTGTAAATACCAGTAGCGATAAGCCTTTAAGCTCTAGGGCAGGTAGCAAATGCAGTGTAAACGTACTAGGTGCGCTAATTGCGCTTTTAACACTTACTGCAAAATGCTATTATTGATCTAGTGCTTATACTCCTATCGCGTAGTGGTGGTGGAATAAATAAGACTCTGAATTAGTTGGATTGCAGTCCGACTTCTTCAACAATTAAGCCCCTTAACTGGGGCTTTTTTGTGCCTGTTCGTTTTGTTACCTTTAAATTGTAGCACCGTTTTAATATGCTTTATTACATTATTTTATCAGCCTTTAAATTACTGCGACTACTGTTACGCCAAACCCTTATATCCATTGGCTTTCTTCTAAGATTATTTATTTAATCTTTTTTGTTAATACGGTTGCTGGCGCTTCTGGCAATAATGTTACATATCGAATAAATTCGGTTTGCAAAAGCCAAGGTTTTCTCGCATTCACGCTGTAACGTCCATGTTCCGTGCATCGTGTGCAAGTTAGCCATACTGCAAGTGCCAGCTACCGGCTCAACTTTCCTTGAGTTCATTATTGTAAGGGCTACCGGCTTATTATAGCTTGATAGCTTTATATCTTTATATCTTGATAGCTTTATATCTTTATTACTAATTGTTTGTTTAAAACTATGCCCCATGTTATTTTGTCGCTGCTGGTTTGGTTGCTTTAAATCAGTGTTTTCAGAATCAGCCGCTAAACTTTCAACGGGGTAGCGGCTATTTTGTTTTTGGTTCATTAATTATTTGCCTCCAGTAATGCAGCCCTAATTAATTCCTTATCCCTTGGTGTTGGGCTGTATACCCCGTAAATTCCTGCATTGCCATTAACGTCAGTAAACGGGTGCAGAATACACGGTAGAATCAAACCTAAACGCCTCCTAGCCTTTGTTGCGGTGTTTGCAATGCGCGTTGTACGGGCTGCTTTCTCAGCCTCATGTGTACTCAGATTCTTTACCAGAACAGCCGCCAAAAATCTGCCTAATTGCGTCGATTTCATATTAAGAATCCATTTGCTGTGGTTGTGTGTTGACGAAATAAATGTAAGCAAGGTGTGCAACTATGTTTGCTTGCAATGTATTTTGCAGGATCAATGCGGGAATACTCGTTACAGTTAAAATTCTGTAGCCGATCACTTCTTCAGTTTTGTTTTTTTGAAGGGTGAAGCGAACAATGCCTTCCTGTATGACGCTTGTTAGGGTGTTGCCAGTCGCACTAATCAAGAACTCTTCAATATCGGTAAAGGGGCGTAAGTTTTCACCGTCCAGCACTAAGCCCTGCTTTTTTGCAGCTTTTGCCAGGTGATGTAAAAACTTTTGTTCTGCTTTATCGGTCGTTAGTTTTTCGTACAAGTCCAAGTTGTAATACACCTCGCTTAATTCTGTCTTATCTAACAACTGGTTAAGTGCAAAGAATGCTAACTGCTTCTTTGTGTGCTTCTTGGTCTGCTTCTTTACTGGTTGCTGCATTTTTAATTACCTTCTTTTAAATAAGTGACTACTTGGTTTACGTTAAAAAGCGTGATGCTTCCCATTTTTGCCTGTTTCGGAAAATCCGACTTCTTAGCTAGGCGGTAGAGTGATGACCGAGAAATATTTAAATACTTCGCCAGTTGGTTAGAACGCATTAAAACGGGTGGTACTTGTGCTGTCTGCATATCTGTAATGCCTCTTGCTTGCCATTGGGTTGTAACGACCCCTATTAGAGCAATAGATTGAGCAATCGCATAGGCAAGCAAATTTAGCGCAAGCGTTTTATTGATTAATGTGTTTTTAGGGTAATTGCACACCAAGAAACCTGTTGAAAGTTGCTGATTAATTGGTGTGGCTGCTACGGTAGCAGCCGTACTAAGTTTTGATAGGTAGGCATTACGGTGGTTACAGCGGTATTTAGATTGCCCATGTTTGGCCGGTCGGGTGATAACGGCAAGGTTTTGTAGAGATTACCGCAAGGTTAAGACCAGCCAACCTACCCGTTTAATACCCCTAAACAA
>JAAYGA010000283.1 GCA_012727935.1 Pseudomonadaceae bacterium
AGTCTTAATGCTGAAATAAAGTTTGCTACCCTAGCTGCCCACCTTTGGTATTTAGAAAACAAAACACCCCTGCAAGGTCAGGCAACCGGCCCCTTGTTAGGTGTTAGCAACGGTACAGCTTATTACTTGCTTTATAATGGTATTTTAGGTGATAGGCGACCAGCAGGAGGCAATGTTCTTACTAGCAAGCTGTTAGATGAATTGCCAGAAATTACAAGCCATGAAAACATTGTTATTTATGGAGAGTCTTGCCGTTTGGGTGCTGCTAGGTTAGAAAAAGCAAAGATTACCTTTAAACAAATACCCTATGATGTAGGTATGCTCTAAGTAAGGAAAGCCAACAATGTTTAAATTAAAAGGTTATCAGCAGCGAGCTGTCGATGTGATGCAGTCTTTTTTATCTCACTGCTTACATTTGGAATCTTTAGCCGATGCTTACACAGCAGCTTTAAAAGAACAGCAATTACCAAACCACGCTTACCGTGATTATGGCTTTAATAATGTTCCTTACTTTTGTTTACGCCTTCCCACGGGTGGCGGTAAAACAGTGCTAGGTTCTTATGCTATTGAAACCGCAGCACGCCATTATTTGCAAACTGAAACGCCCATTACTTTATGGCTAGTACCTAGTATTACTATTCGTCAGCAAACAGTCGAAGCTTTAAAAACGCCAGGGCATCCTTACCGCCAAAATTTGGATAAAGCCTTTAACCGCCAAGTACTGGTATTAGATATTGATGAAGTAACTCAAATTAGGCCGCAAGATATAGGCAGTAAAGCCATTGTTATTGTTTCAACACTGGCTAACTTAAGAGTGAACGATACATCAGGGCGTAAAGTTTATGCCTACCATGAAAATTTTGAACCCCATTTTGCCAAAATTCCTAGCAATCACCCTTCACTAACATTACTAGAGCGGGTTACTGAAAATGATTTACAGGAAAATGGCTTAACGGCCAATGAACTGGGTAAAATTAAATTTTCGTTTGCTAATTTACTCGCTGTTTATCGCCCGATTGTTATTGTCGATGAAGCACATAATGCACGTACAACTTTAACTTTTGATACCTTGCACCGTGTTCACCCAGCCGCTGTTATTGAGCTAACTGCCACTCCAAACACTTCTGCTACTAATGGAAGTAATGTGTTGTTTCACGTTTCTGCTGCGGAATTAAAAGCAGAGGAAATGATTAAACTACCAATCATGCTTACCGAGCATATTAACTGGCAAGATGCGTTACAAGATGCCGTTATTACCCGTAATAAACTAGCCTTAGATGCTCAAAAAGATACCGACTACATTCGCCCGATTGTGCTTTTTCAAGCAGAAAATAAAAATGGTGAAGTGACTGTTGAGGTGTTAGAAAACCACCTGATTGAACAGTTAAAAATTGATAAAAATAAGATTGCCATTGTTACAGGTAATCAACGTGAACTTGATGGTATTAATCTTTTAGATCAAAGCTGTCCTATTGAATACATCATTACAATTGAAGCATTAAAAGAAGGTTGGGACTGCCCATTTGCTTATGTTTTTTGTTCAGTTAAGCAAGTTTCTTCAAACAAAGATGCTGAACAGTTATTAGGCCGCGTTTTACGGATGCCCTATGCTAAACGTCGGGTTATTGAAGATTTGAACCGTGCTTATGCTCACCTTGCAACCCGTGGTTTTAGTAAAGCAGCCCAAGAATTAACTGATACGCTAGTAGCAATGGGTTTTGAGGAAATAGAAATCGCTGCGTATTTACGTGACCAAACACCTAACCCACATCAAAATGATTTATTTGGTGAAAACCTGCCTGAGCAACCACAAAAAATATCAGAAAATACTCTGATAGTGACCGCAGAAGACTTACCCGATTTATCTAAACTATCTGAGCCTGAAAAAAATCAGATTACTATGACCCGTGATACGGTAAATAAAAATGCCGTCATTAGAGTCGTTGGCGAGGTTAGTCCGGCTATACAAGAAGCCATTAGTAAGACAGTTAAATCGGCTAAAAACCGCACTATTTTTAAGCGCAATGTTCGTATTCATAACCAATCAATTCAGGCAAGAAAAGCTCCTTCTGAGCGAGGTGAAGTGTTTGGTGTGTTACCGCAAATTTGTATGATGCAGCAAGGTCAGCTTGAATTAGTTGAAGCTGAAACACTATTACAAGCCTGTAACTGGAATTTGCTTGATTACCCAGCAGAGTTAAAAAACTTTAGCCTGCATGAAACGACTAATAATTTTGCTATAGACATTGAAGGTAAGAAAGTTAAATACCATGTTGCGGAACATAAGGATATTTTACCTTTTAACCAAGGTTTTATAGATATAACAGAACAAGATCTTATTCGCTGGCTAGATAAAGAACTACGGCAAACAGACATTGTTCAACAACAAATGGCAAGTTTTATTGGTAGGTTAGTAAAAAATTTACTACAGCAATACGACATGACGTTAACAGCACTGGTAAGGAATAAATACCCTTTAGCGCAGGCAATTCGAGATACGATTAGAAGTTATCGAACCAAGGCAAAGACAGCAAGCTATCAGCAGACACTTTTTACAAGTAGCAATACAGCTTGTTTAGCCGATGAGTCTTTTTATAGCTTTAACCCTAGCGATTACCCTTCTCGCCCACCTTATTATTCAGGAAGCTTTGTCTTTAGTAAGCATTACTTTCCGCAAAATTTAATTGAAGACCTTAAATCAACAGGTGAAGAGTTTGAGTGTGCAAAAGCTATTGAAAGTTTGCCACAAATTAAACACTGGATTCGTAACCTAGTACGCCGTGACCAAGCTTCTTTTTGGTTGCCTCTTGCACAGGGCAAGTTTTATCCTGACTTTGTTTGTGAGTTGGTAGATGGACGTATGCTGGTTGTTGAGTATAAAGGTGTGGTATATGCTAGCAATGATGACTCGGCAGAGAAACGTGCCGTAGGATATAAGTGGGCAGAATTAAGTAAAGGGCAATGTTTATTTATTATGGCTGTAGAAAAAGATGAGCAGGGGCGAGATGTCAGGCAGCAGATTTTAGAGGCGATTCGTTAGGAACAGCAGCAGCCCCCAAGTTTTGGTGGCTGCTTCGTTTAACTAACGTTTTTTTGCCAGTTAGTTA
This sequence comes from Pseudomonadaceae bacterium, assembly GCA_012727935.1. Lineage (GTDB taxonomy): Bacteria > Pseudomonadota > Gammaproteobacteria > Pseudomonadales > Halomonadaceae > Marinospirillum. Next base: position 3,108 of record JAAYGA010000283.1, read on the forward strand.
TTAGCCATTAAGCTTTTTGGCTAATAGTTCGTTTACTGCTTTAGGGTTGGCTGTGCCTTTGGAGGCTTTCATGATTTGACCCACAAAGAAGCCGACCATCTTGCCGCGTTTGTCTGGCTCAGCAGCGCGGTATTGTTCAACCTGCGCTGTGTTTTTAGCCAAGATTTCATCAATAATCGCTTCAATAGCGCCGGTATCAGTAACCTGTTTAAGCCCTTTGGCTTCGATAACTTCATCGGCTGTTTGGCCTTCTTTTGCCCAAAGTGCAGCAAAAACCTGTTTGGCTGCGCCACTACTGACGGTGTCATCTTTTACACGCTGCAATAAACCCGCTAGTTGTTCAGGTGTAATCGCTGCTTGTTCTATTTCAATAGCATCACGGTTAAGCTGGGCAGAAAGTTCACCGCTTACCCAGTTAGCCGCCAGTTTGGCATCGCCGCTTAATTCAGCTACCTTGTCAAAATAATCCGCTAACGGACGACTGCTAGACAACACGCCTGCATCGTAGTCAGAAAGTCCTAGCTGTTCAGTAAAACGCTGGCGCTTTTGTTCCGGAAGTTCTGGTAGTGCATCTTTTAGCTGCTGCACATAAGCAGGATCAACTTCTATAGGTAATAAATCTGGGCAGGGGAAGTAGCGGTAATCGTTGGCATCTTCTTTAGAGCGCATCGCCCGTGTTTCATCTAGGTCTGGGTCATACAAGCGGGTTTGTTGAGCAATGCGACCACCGTCTTCTAGAATTTCGATTTGGCGCTGAATTTCATAGTTAATGGCTTTTTCAACAAAGCGGAAGGAGTTAACGTTTTTAATTTCGCAACGGTTGCCTAGTTTTTCTTGGCCTTTAGGGCGTACAGAAACGTTGGCATCGCAGCGCATAGAACCTTCAGCCATATTGCCATCGGAAATACCTAGATAGGTAATGATGGAGTGGATGGATTTAAGAAAAGCTACGGCTTCTTTAGCTGAGCTCATTTCTGGTTCGGTAACAATTTCGATTAGCGGCGTACCCGCACGGTTTAAATCAACCCCTGTCATGCCTTGGAAATCTTCATGCAGACTTTTACCGGCATCTTCTTCTAAGTGGGCATGGTGAATGGCTATGCGCTTAGTACCACCGTTTTCTAAGGCGATATCTAGATAACCACGGCCTACAATGGGCGCGTCCATTTGGGTGGTTTGGTAGCCTTTGGGCAAGTCTGGGTAAAAGTAGTTTTTGCGGTCAAAGGTGGTGATGGCTGGAATTTCGCTATGTACCGCAAGCCCGAATTGAATGGCCATTTCAAGTGCTTGTTTATTCAGCACAGGCAAAGTACCTGGCATGGCTAGGTCTATAATGCTGGCTTGGCTGTTGGGTTCTGCACCAAAAGTTGTGCTGCTACCCGAAAATATTTTAGTTTTGGTGGCGAGCTGAGTGTGTATCTCAAGCCCAATAACGGCTTCCCATTGCATAGTGCAAACCTTTTTAAAATGAATTGTTTAACTCTAGCTTGTCTGTTTTCAGTGAATCGGCTTTCCTGCCTTCATTGTTCACTAAGTAAGTTGCGGCTTTTGTAAATGGTGATCGGTTGCCTGCTGAAACTGGTGTGCTGCGTTTAATAGCTTGGCTTCGCTAAAGTGATTACCAATTAATTGCATACCTACAGGGCGTTGATTGATTTGTCCCACAGGCACTGAAATAGCTGGTAAGCCTGCTAGGTTAACGCCTAGGGTGTAAATATCACCTAAATACATTTGTACTGGGTCAACACTGTTGCTGCCTAAATCAAAGGCTGGATTAGGCGTGGTGGGTGCAATAATTAAATCGACTGACTGAAAAGCTGTTTGGAAGTCGTCGGCAATTAAACGGCGAATTTGCTGGGCTTTGTTGTAATAGGCATCGTAAAAGCCTTCAGACAGCGCATAAGTACCAATTAGAATGCGGCGCTTTACTTCTTCACCAAAAGCTTCTGAGCGTGAACGTTTGTAAAGGTCTTCTAGATCAACAGGGTTTTCACAGCGGTAGCCGTAACGCACGCCATCAAAGCGTGACAGGTTGGCGCTGGCTTCGGCTGGGCTAATAACGTAATAAGCAGGAATGGCCATGCGTGTTAGTGGCAGGCTAATTTCTTTAACGCTAGCACCTAGCTTTTCAAGCGCTTTAATGGCAGCTTGAATGCGTTCGGCAGTTTGTGGGTTTAAGTCATCACCAAAATATTCTTTGGGAAGGCCTAAGGTCATGCCTTTTATTGAAGCACCCAGCTGGCTTAGGTAATCAGGTACGGGCTGTTCAACACTGGTGGAGTCGCGTTCATCAAAGCCTGCCATGTGTTGCAGCATTAAAGCGCAATCTTCAGCAGAGCGTGCCATAGGGCCGGCTTGGTCCATGCTAGAGGCGTAGGCAATCATGCCCCAGCGAGAAACACGTCCATAGGTAGGCTTAAGGCCGGTAATGCCACAAAAGGCGGCGGGTTGGCGAATAGAGCCACCTGTGTCGCTGCCGGTGGCTGCTGGCACTAAACCAGCGGCAACAGCGGCGGCTGAACCACCTGAAGAACCACCCGCTACCGCTTGTAAATCCCAAGGGTTTTTTACTGGGCCATAAAACGAGCTTTCGCTGGATGAACCCATCGCAAATTCATCAAGGTTAGTTTTACCTAAAGAAACCGCACCTGCATTGGCTAGGTTAGTAACCACGGCTGCATCATAGGGCGCAATAAAATTATCGAGCATTTTAGAGG
>JAAYGA010000284.1 GCA_012727935.1 Pseudomonadaceae bacterium
ATACGGTATTTCTAATCCTGAAGCTAATTTATTATCAGCTTCACCATTTTTTTCAAAGACTTTAGGTTTTGTCGGCTTTTTCCCATCTTTGCCTTTTGCTTCCCAGTCTTTTACGGCTTGCTTCCATTCTTTTAATTGTTGTTGGTAGCGGGTTTCGCGTTCGGTTTGGATGCGGGCGAGGAGTTGTTCTGGGGTTTCTAGTTGGTCGGCGTTGTCTTTGCGCCATTGTTCGGTGAGTTTGCCTTCAAAGGCGTGTTTAAGCAGGGCTTGGCGGTAAATTTTGAGTTGTTCTTGGGCGGTTTTTAGGGAGGCAATGCCGCTGTCGAGTTCGGAGAAAAGTTCTTCGATTTTTGTGACGATTTCTTGCTGCCCTTTTGACGTTGGCAGCCAAAACTCATACGACTCGATATCTCGTGGCCTTACAGCAGGGTATAAAGCACCTTGCGTTTTTTCACACATAGCATCTATAAAGTCACGAGATTGTACAAGGTAGTAAATAAACTTTGATTCAATATTTTTAGGGCGAATAATATGAAACCCTGTAGAGGCTATCGCACAATCAAACTCTGCTGTAACCATTGCAACTGCATTTAAGTTTGGCCGAGTCATTGAAACAATAATGTCACCCTTCTTTAAGTGTTGTTTTGCTCGGCTTGGCGCGGCATCAGAACTGATAACGCTAGCCCCAGTAATAGCTTTTTTATCACGATCAACACTTTTTATATCTATGTAATTAAACTGGCTAATTTTCGGGCCGGATTTATCAATGCTCGTGTCGCTAACATCCTTTATTATTGTGCGAACCATTTTATCTTCAGTAGCAGTGCTTACATTTGACTGGCCACATTTAGAGGCTTGAGCAACATGGTTATATTCTTCATCAGCGAAGTGCGCTTGCTTATTACTCATCACGCCACCAACTCCTGATTCATCACTTCAATAACCCAATCCATTTTATCCCCAAATAATTGGTGCATTTTTCCTAACCCGCCTTGTGAGTCAAAGGGTGCCATTTCTAGGTCTTCGCGTTCGCAATGAAACGAGCTGGCGATATGATCACGAATAATATGCAGCCACGCCATTTGTTGTTCATTAAATTTTTCACTGTTGCCTGCGTGGTATTGCATAATCCAGCGTTGGAAGTTTTTACGCACGGTGGCGTCAAACGGCGTAATACTGTGGTCTATGCCACACACACGGCGAATCAGAGCGACTAAAGCGGTTAGCTCCGCCACAGGTGTTGTGCCTTTATAGCTGTCTAAGTGAGCATAGGCTTGCCAGATACGCAGCGGTGCCAGTTTGGGGCGTTCTTGTTTAATCACATCCAACAAGGTTTTGATTTGTAAATAAGTGACTTCACTGCGCCGCGCGGGGGTGTGGAAATAAATGCTTAACGCATCAATTTTATCGGCTTGCTCGGCTGCTTTTTCCTTTAGGTAGTCGGCAAATTCTTGGGTGAGTACTTTGGCGTTTTCTGTGGTGTCGCCTGCCCATTCTGCTTTGATGAGGTCATCCAAATCGTCATGTACGACGGTTTGCTCTTTATCACGGCGAATGCTGTCAATAAGCTCTATCAGTTCGCCATTAAACACTTTAGCGACTTCGCCCACTAGCTCAGCTTGGGCTTTATCTCGATGGCTGTCGCCGGGGTCGGCGCCTTCGGGCAAACCAGCAAGTTCTAAAGCTTTTTGTTCTACGCGGTCGCCATCAATGGCGTTAAACAGTTCGCCAACAATGGCTAATAAAGGTACACCACCTGCTTGTTTGGCTATACGGGCACGCTCTTTATCATCCAGCTGTTTATCGAGCCGCGCTAAGCGCCCAGCCAGTGATGACACCGTATCGCTGTCGCTGGCGCCCATCATCACGCCCATGGCTAAATCTTTCAGTGCCACGCTGGGTTTGGTAATCAGTGGCCGGCTGGCGGTTTTCATAGACTTGGTGACGCCAATAGCATCGACAATCACATAGTGGGTTTTGGCACTTGTCGCCGATGGGGTTACTTTTTGTAAGCTGTCTTTATCGAGGGTGCGCGTGCCACGCCCTTTCATTTGCTCGAAGTAGTTTTTGCTTTTTACATCACGCATAAATAATAGGCATTCGAGTGCTTTAACATCAGTGCCAGTGGCGATCATATCGACGGTAACGGCAATGCGCGGGTAATAATCATTGCGTAACTGGGCAAGAATGGCCGCAGGGTCTTCGCCCTCTTCTAGCACTTTGCCTTCGGCATCTAATTTATCGTTCGCTACACGGTAGGTCACTTTTTTACAAAACTGGTTACTGCCGCCAAACTCTTCACGGATGATTTGAATAATGTCGTCGGCATGACTGTCGGTTTTGGCGAACACTAAGGTTTTGGGTACTTCATCGCGCCCAGGAAAAATAACCGGTAAGGATTCTTTAAAAGTCTTAATAACGGTACGAATTTGATCAGGGTTTACAACGTCACGATCCAGCTGTTTGGCGCTGTAGGTTTGCTCCTCGTCTTGCATTTCCCAGCGTTTGCGGCGCGTGGTGCGTTCGCGCTTTTCAAC
>JAAYGA010000285.1 GCA_012727935.1 Pseudomonadaceae bacterium
CAAGAAAAAAGGGCCTAGCGCCCTTTTTTTCTTAGCCAACAGCCTCCATTACTTTGCCTTAGAGCTAAACTTGCCGAATTAAAATTTAAGAGGTGCCACTGCAATGTCGCAGCTAACAGAAACAAATCTGCTCAGTCCAATTGAGCTGCCTTTATTGCCTTTAAGGGATGTGGTGGTCTATCCACAAATGGTTATTCCACTTTTTGTCGGGCGTGAAAAATCCATTCATGCACTTGAAGCCGCTATGGCGCAAGATAAAAAAGTTTTTTTACTAGCACAAAGAGATGCTGAAAAAGACGATCCAGAGCTTGATGATCTTTACAGTATTGGTACCCAAGCCAACATTTTACAGTTATTGCGTTTACCTGACGGTACGGTAAAAGTGCTTATTGAAGGTGCTCAACGCGCCAAAATTAACCGTGTTTATGATTTAGAAAGAACCAATGCAGAAGGTGTAGACGTTAGTTATGTAATGGCAGAAGGCCAGCCCTTAGCCAGTGAAATATTAACCGAACGTGAACAGGAAGTGCTTACCCGTGTACTGCTTGGGCAGTTTGAACACTACGTTAAGCTTTCTAAGAAAGTACCCACTGAAGTATTAAACAGCTTAGAAAACATTGCCGATCCTACCCGTATGGTCGATACCATTTCTGCCCACATGCTATTAAGCGTGAAAGACAAGCAGCAGCTTTTGGAGCTAGGCAAGGTTCGTGAGCGCATTGAACGCTTAATGACCAAAATTGAAGAAGAAATAGACCTGCTGCAAGTTGAAAAACGCATTCGTGCTCGTGTTAAGCAGCAAATGGAAAAAACCCAGCGTGAATATTATTTGAATGAGCAGATGAAGGCCATTCAAAAAGAAATGGGTGATTTAGATAACGGTGGCAATGAAATTGAGCAGCTGACTAAAAAAATAGAAGACGCTGGTATGCCAGTGGAAGCTAAAGAAAAAGCCATCAGTGAATTAAATAAGCTAAAAATGATGTCGCCCACTTCAGCCGAAGCCACAGTTGTGCGCGGTTACATTGACTGGATGGTGAGTGTGCCTTGGAAAAAGCGTTCCAGAGCCAGCATCGACCTTAAAAAAGCGGCTGAAATTCTTGATGCCGACCACTACGGCCTAGAAGAAGTTAAAGAGCGCATTCTTGATTACCTAGCTGTGCAGCAAAGGGTTAAGAAAATTAAAGGCTCAGTGCTTTGCCTTGTTGGTCCGCCGGGTGTGGGTAAAACTTCATTAGGCCAATCCATCGCGCGTGCAGTTAACCGTAAATATGTGCGTATGGCTTTGGGTGGCGTTAGAGACGAAGCAGAAATTCGTGGTCACCGCCGCACTTATATTGGTTCTATGCCGGGTAAACTGATTCAAAAAGTGGCTAAGGTGGGTGTAAAAAACCCACTATTTCTATTAGATGAAATTGACAAGATGGGTATGGATCACCGTGGCGACCCTTCTTCAGCCTTACTAGAAGTGCTAGACCCAGAACAAAACAGCAAGTTTAATGATCACTACTTAGAAGTGGATTATGACTTGTCGGAAGTGTTGTTTATTTGCACGGCCAATTCCATGAATATTCCTGCACCCTTATTAGACCGCATGGAAGTTGTTCGCCTGCCCGGTTACACCGAAGATGAAAAAAGCAACATTGCTGAACGTTACCTAGTGCCTAAGCAAATGGTAAATTCTGGCCTAAAAACTAAAGAAGCAGAGTTTACGCCAGAAGCAATTTTGGAAATAATTCGTTACTTCAGCCGTGAAGCCGGTGTGCGTGAACTAGAAAGGCAAATTACTCGTGTGTGCCGTAAAGTGGTGCGTGAGCTAGGTGAAGGCAAGGTTAAAGCCCCTGTTAAAATTGATGCAGCGGCAGTTGAGGCCTACCTAGGCGTTCGCAAATATAACTATGGCCTAGCTGATGCCGACAACCAAGTAGGCCGCGTAACAGGCTTGGCTTGGACGAGTGTGGGCGGTGAGTTACTTAGTATTGAAGCTGCCATTATGCCCGGTAAGGCCCGTTTAGTTAAAACAGGTTCTCTAGGTGAAGTGATGCAAGAATCAATTCAAGCCGCTTTAACTGTGGTGCGTAGCCGCAGCCAGTCTTTAGGAATAGACCCTGAGTTGTTTGAAAAGCAAGACATTCACATTCACGTACCCGAAGGTGCTACACCCAAAGATGGCCCCAGCGCCGGTATAAGTATGTGTACAGCACTGGTTTCAGCTTTAACAGGTATACCTATTCGTGCTGATGTAGCCATGACAGGTGAAATTAATTTGCGCGGTGAAGTCATGCAAATTGGTGGCCTAAAAGAAAAGCTATTAGCGGCGCGTCGTGGTGGCATTAAAACGGTACTCATTCCTCAAGACAATGAAAGAGACCTTAAAGAAATTCCTGATAGCATTAAAGGGCCTTTGAAAATTATTCCAGTAAAGTGGATAGATCAGGTGTTAGATGTTGCGCTAGAAGTTATGCCAACCCTCTTATCTAGCAAGGTAACAGTCGTAACCGACGAAAAAAACTTAGAATTACGGCCCGGAACCCACTAAAAGCTTAAATAATTGTTGTTAGGTATTTCCATGTAACGGCATTAAAGGCTAAGATACCGGCCTTATAGTTGATTAAAGAAAAGTAACAACCTTGCATTCTGAACCTTGAGCCAAATCTTTCTGGAACAGAAGCTTGTTAAATACCAAAATAAGGGGTGGAAGAGTGAATAAATCAGAACTAATCGACGCAATAGCAACTAAGGCAGACCTTCCAAAAGTTTCTGCCGGTCGCGCACTAGATGCAGTACTTGAAGCCATAACTGGTGCACTACAGCAAGGCGATAGCGTTTCTTTGGTTGGTTTTGGTACGTTCTTAGTGAAAGAACGTGCAGAGCGTAAAGGCCGTAACCCACAAAACGGCGAAGAAATTACTATTAAGGCTGCTAAAGTACCTAGCTTTAAGCCTGGTAAAGGTTTAAAAGACGCAGTTAATTAATTCAGTAACTGCTAATACCTTCTAAAGCGCATCTTTTATGGTGCGCTTTTTTTATTTTAAAGCGGCGTTTTTTTGACTCCTGTTTTTTGGCTTATAGAAAGCTGCGTTTTTTTTTGTAAAGCGTTATAATCAGCGGTCAAATCACTTTCATACAACACCTTGCCTGAACTGAGAGCTACATGCTGGTAAAAATTAGAGAAAGATCCAAAGGAATAGTTGCCTACTTCCTGGTAGGTCTAATAGCCATTGCCTTTTCCTTATGGGGAATGGACTCGCTCTTCACCGCCATGCGTGGTGATCCCAACGAAGTGGCCCAAGTAAACAAACAATCAATTAGTCAATTTCAGGTCGACCAAGTTGCCCAACAGCAAATGCGGCAGCTACAGCAACAGGGTCAAATTAACTTAGAACAAGTTGATATGAACCTCCTGCGTCAGTTTGCGCTGAATCAGTTAATTCAAGAACAACTGCTGCTACAAAAAACTAAGCAACTGAATATGCACATTTCAGACCGCCAGCTAGAAAGGCAAATTGTTCGCATGGGTGTCTTTCAAGATGAAGAAGGGCGCTTCCAACAAAACAGTTTTAGCCAAGTGCTTAGCCAGCAAGGTTTAACACCTCAACGCTTTCGTCAGCAGCTAAAACAAGATTTACTTAACCAGCAGTTGTTAGGTGGTTTAGCAGAAACAGAATTTATGCTAGCCAAGGAAGTTGATCAGTTTCAACTCCTAGTAGGCCAGCTGCGTGATTATCGTTATAAAATTATTAAAGTAGACGATTATTTAAGCCAAATAGACGTTAGCAGCGAACAAGTTAAAAACTTTTACCAGCAACAAGCACCAAACTACCTAACACCAGAACAATTAAAGGTAGGTTATTTAGTGTTTGACCCAGCCAGCCTAGCTAACCAGTTCACCGCCACAGAAGAACAGCTGCAAGCGGAATATGAGCGTTACCTAACTAACCTTAAAAACCAAAATAGCAACTTCAGTGCTGCCCACATTTTATTAACCTATAAAAATGCACAGGAAAAACAAGCGGCTATTAAACGCTTAGAAGTAGTTAAACAAGCCGTTCAAGAAGGTGCTAGTTTTGCTAGCCAAGCAGCTGAAATTTCAGAAGATGTGTCTACTGCTAATAAAGGTGGTGAACTAGGCCGCATTCAAGCAGGCAGCCTTAATAACAGCTTTGAAGAAGCACTTTTTGCTTTAGAAAAAGTGGGCGACCTTTCCTCTGTAGTTGAAACTGAATTTGGCCTACACCTTATTCAGCTTACTGAAAAAGAAAGTATAGAACTACCCAGTTTTGAAAGTTTGCGTGAAGAATTAGTAGCAAGAGTAATTGCCCAGCCAGTACGCAATGCAACCACTGAAAAACTAGAACAATTACGCAACCTAAGCTTTAGTTCCAACAATTTAAATGAAGTTGCCCAAGCTATGTCGCTAGAAGTTCAGCAAAGCGATTGGTTAGTTCGTGACAAATTACAGGGTATTTGGGCAGAACCAGCCCTTAGCAAGGCTTTGTTTGCTGATGATTTAATTAAAGAGGGTTGGTTAACTGAACCCTTGCGTTTAAGCGATGGTCGTTATCTAGTGGTTGCTCGTGAAACCTACCAGCCACAAAAACAGCAAGCACTAGAAGAAGTGTTACAACAGGTAACAACGGAATTAAAAACGCAGCAAGCAATAGAGCTAGTGCGTAAGGTTGCTCAACAAGAGCTAGACGAATTGCAAGCCAAGCAAGAAGTTCAGGGTGAATGGCAAACCGTTATGGGCGTAACTCGCAACGACTCCTACCATCCACGAGCCATTACTGAAGCAGCATTTCGCCTTAGTTCAAGCAATGCCAGCAGTTCTGTTCGGCTTTTAAATGGTGATTCAGTGTTAATCGAACTACAAAAAGTAGAGCCGGGCAAAGTAAGTACTGATGCCACTGAAATTGCACAACTTAGCCGTGCATTAAAAGAAGATAAAAGTTATCAAATGCAAAATAAGTTTGTGCAGCAGTTAGAGCGTAAAGCTAACATTATCTTACGTTAGGTTAACTAAGCCATGTCTAAACTAATGCTTGATCTGCAAGGTTTAAGTCTAACAAATGCAGAGCAGCAGCTATTAAAAAGGCCAAGGGTAGGGGGGGTAATCCTCTTTTCCCGAAATATTGAAGATGCAGCCCAAGTGGCTGCATTAACAGCAGAAATACGTTCAATTCGTGCCGATATCTTGCTTGCTATAGATCAAGAAGGCGGCAGGGTGCAAAGGTTAAAAGAAGGCTTTACACGCCTGCCAGCCATGCGTGAGTTAGGCCACCTTTATGAATTAAATCCAGCTGCAGCCTTAGACACTGCACGGCTGATTGGCCAGTTAATGGCCGCAGAAGTCATTGATGTTGGCTTAGATTTAAGTTTTGCTCCTGTGTTAGACCTTGATTATGGTGCCAGCCAAGTAATTGGTGACCGTGCCTTTTCTTCTAATTTAGACAACCTAATTGCACTAGCACAGGCTTTTATAAAAGGAATGCATCAGTCGGGAATGGCTGCTACGGGTAAACACTTTCCCGGTCATGGTTATGTTGCAGGCGATTCCCACACTTGCTTACCGCTAGATAAAAGACCATTAGAAGAAATTCAAGCCAGCTGCTTAAAACCCTTTGTTGCTTTGGCAGGCCAGTTACAAGGCATTATGCCAGCACATATAATTTACACGGCAGTTGACGAGCACCCAGCAGGTTTTTCTAAACGCTGGTTAAAAATGCTGCGTAAAGAACTTCATTTTACAGGCATGATTTTCAGCGATGACTTGGCTATGGCAGGCGCAAGCCAAGCGGGTAGCTTCCCACAAAGGGCGGCGGCGGCGCTTAAAGCAGGTTGTGACCAAGTATTAGTTTGTAATAACCCGCCAGCGGCCATTGAAGTGTTGGAGTGGTTAGAAAGCCAAGAATTTGAAGCTTGCAGTAAAATAACGGCACTAAAAGCCCAGTCACCCAGCAGTAGCAACTGGTTAGCTTCGCCAGAAGCTTTACTAGCGCGGCAACTCGCTGAACACCTAGTTGCTAAAGATTTGCAGAGTGCTTTGTACCTGCTTACTTAAACTGAAAAGGTGAGAGCATAAATGGTGCGGTGCATTATCCTACTTAACTAGCCTTGGTTATTTTTTTGTTAATCGTTTTTGACATCTTCACTAAAACAACCAACTGGGTTAATTATCCAAGTATTAAGCAGAAAGTATTACTTAGAATCCATGAGATTATTAGTGATGAGGGCGCAGAGATAGCCTTACCAACACAAACTTTGCATTTAGTTGAAGATTCTATGTCTTCAGACCCAGGACAGGTTACCTTTAATGAACGATGATTTACAGAACGAGATTGAACGCATTCGCAAGGTGTCGCAGGATGCTGATTGCTTAGCTACTGAACAACAAGTTGCCCAAGCTTTCGATAAAATGGCACTGGCCATAACCGAACGTTTAAAAGATAAGCTACCAGTTGTTTACTGTGTAATGAATGGCGGCATGTTTGCTACTGCAGAACTACTGAAACGGCTTAATTTTCCACTAGAAGTTGATTATCTACATGCCACTCGCTATCGCCGTAAAACTGAAGCAGGCGACTTACATTGGCGAGTTGAGCCAGAAGTGGCGATGAAAGGCCGCAGCGTACTTATTATTGATGACCTTCTTGATGAAGGCGCAACCCTAGCGGCTATTATTGATCATTGCCATGCTGAAGGTGTGAAAGAAGTAAGCTGTGCTGTGTTAGTAGATAAGCAGCACAACCGTAAAGCACAACAAGGCTTTACTGCCGATTTTACTGGCCTAGCTGTGGAAGACCGCTACCTTTTTGGCTGCGGTATGGATTACCAAGGTTATTTACGCAACCTACCTGCCATTTATGCACCCAAAGGCCTTTAATTTCTGTTTAATTAATGGTTTCTGTTTAATTAACAGTCGCCTAGACTTACCTTGCCTAGGCTTAACTTGGGTGGCTGTAAGTTTATAGGCTGTAAGTTCATTTGCTGTAAATTAGCTTGTTTAAACTAGGAAACTTTCATGTGTTAGTTACTTCAGCCCCACTAAGTTTGAAGCGATGCATAAGGAGTTGGAGCCTAGTTTAAGTTTTCTAGTGTCTTAACCCTAATTTGGAGCCTAGGTTAATGAGTTACCCGTCACCCTATTCCCTAGGAGCTACGCTGTACATGCCTGCGCTACGCAGCGATATCTTAGATACAGTTTTTCGTAAAAAACTACCACAACTACGCTCTTTAGTGGTTTGTTTGGAAGATGCTATAGCCGAACCAGACGTGCCTCTAGCCTTGCAAAAACTAGACCTACTTTTAACCAACATTGAACAGGCAGGTGGGCGTTTAGCTAAAGGTCCTCTACTGTTTGTGCGCCCACGCAATGCTGAAATGGCTGCTGCTTTAAATGATTGGCCATTAATTAAGCACATTGATGGCTTTGTATTGCCTAAGTTAGGTTTAAGTAACCTGCCCATTTGGTCGGCAGCGGTAACTAACCCTAATTTACTGCTTATGCCTACTTTGGAAACTGCCGAAGTTTTTAACCCCAGTGCGATGGTTGAACTGGGGCTAGCACTAAAAAGTACCTTTGAAAAACGTGTACTTGCCTTGCGTATTGGTGGTAATGATTTACTTGGCTGCCTTGGTTTGCGTAGAAACCCAAAAACCACGCTTTACGATACCCCTATGGGCTATGCCATCCCTATGTTGGTTAGCATTATGGGTGTGCAAGGGTTTGCATTAACAGCCCCCGTTTTTGAACAGCTAGCCACTCCAGAGCTATTAGAAGCGGAACTTGAACTGGATATTGCTCATGGTCTAGTGGGTAAAACGGCCATTCACCCTAGCCAAATTAATATTATTCAACACAGTTTAAGGGTTAGTTTAGATGACCTAAATTCTGCCAATATTCTGTTGAGTGATTCACCCCCCGCAGTTTTTAAGCACAATGGTGCCATGTGTGAGCCTGCCACCCATTTAAAGTGGGCATTTAATATTCTGCAACGTGCAAAATGGTATGGTGTTAAAGCCAGTAAATCAGGCCAGCAAGAACTTTCTGTACGTTTTTTCGGAGTTAATCGTTAATGTTATCTGCAAAAAAGCCTGTGTTATCGGTGTTTGATTTTGATGGAACCCTAACTTACCGCGACAGTTTTGTGCCTTTTCTTAGGTATGCTTTTGGTCGTTATACCTTCATTAGCAAACTTGCCCACTTACTTTTACCCAGCCTAACTTATTTGTTGGGCAGAATAAGCCGTGACCAGTTAAAAGAACAACTGATTGCGCGTTTTTTAACGGGTGTTTCAAAAGCTTGGTTTAATGAAAAAGCCGAAGCTTTTTGCAAGCAACACTGGGATAAGTTATTACGCCCTTCTGGGGTACAAGGTGTGGCGGCAGAAGTTGCTGCTGGCCATGAAGTAACCCTTTGTTCTGCTTCACCTGAATTGTTATTACGCCCTTTTGCAGCCAAGTTAAACGTGAAGCTAATTGCAACGCAGCTTGAAGTGGTTGACGGTTATTTAACGGGTAAACTAGCCGGTGTTAACTGCCGTTGTGCTAGTAAAGTAGAGCGTTTGCAAGCCATTTATGGCGAATTAAACCAATACCATGTGCGTGCTTGGGGCGATTCAGCAGGCGATAAGCAATTATTAGACGTTGCACAAGACCCTCATTGGCGTTATTTTCAAAAATAAAACAATTTAACGTTAAATCATTTACAATTAAAAAATACAGCTTAAATAACGGAGTAAGCCAATGATTAATCTAGTTCCTGGTGGTAATACGGGCGTTGCCTCGGCCATACATCAAGTTGAAATTACTTACGCTAAGCTAGCGAGCGCAGACATGGACGTGTCTGCCTTTTTGTTAGGCGCTGAAGGCAAGGTTCGTGGCGATGGCGATATGTGCTTTTTTGGGCAGGTTAGCCTGCTAGGTGGTGCGGTTCAACTAACTGAAGCCACGCCGGGCCGTACAGTGTTTAGCATTAACCTAGCTAACATTGATCCAGTCATAGAACGCATTGCTTTAACTGCCACCATTTATGAAAACAAAGCTGCTTTTGCACAGGTTTCAACTCTTAATATAAAAATTGCCGATGTGTTAGAAGCCTCCATTAACACAACAGGAATGCAGGAAACGGCTTTAATTTTGGGTGAGTTTTATCGCCGCCAAGGCAGCTGGAAGTTTCGTTGTGTGGCTCAGGGTTTTGCTGGTGGCTTAGAACCTTTAGCTAAGCACTTTGGTGTTGAAGTGGCAGCAGCTGAACCTCTAGCTGCTCCGCCTAAAGTTGAAACAGCTAAAGTTGAAACAGCTAAAGCTGAAGCCCCTAAAATTAGCCTAAGTAAAATTACCTTAGACAAGAAAAACTCGTCAATTAGCTTAGAGAAGCGTGCCGAAGGTTTTGGTGAAATAAAAGTGAACCTTAAGTGGACTAAAAACACTAAGGGTGGCGGTTTTTTCTCACGTAAAAAAGAAACTGACCTAGACGTGGGTTGCTTGTTTGAAATGCAAGACGGTGAAAAAAGTGCTGTGCAAGCTTTAGGTAACCGTTTTGGTAGCTTTAATACTGACCCCTACATTCACCTGATGGGTGATGACCGTACTGGTGAATCAGATGACGGTGAATGGTTGCGTATTAATGGTAAGCATTGGGACAAGATTAAACGCGTGCTTATTTACGCTTTTATTTACGAAGGCGCACCTAACTGGGCCGCAACCGATGGCGTTATTACAATTTACATGCCTAACCAGCCGCCCATTGAAGTTCGTTTGAACGAAGAAGGTGGGCGTTACAGCATGTGTGCTATTGCTTTGCTAGAAAACGTAAAAGGCGATGTGAAAATAAACCGATTAGTGAACTTTTATGATGGGCATGAGCCTATGGATAAAGCGAATAATTGGGGTATGCGCTGGAAGTCTGGGTCTAAGTAGGTCTTAAAATTTCATTTAAAATAAAGGTGTAAAATATGTTGCAATGGTTAAAAACAAACACAGCAAATGCACGAGAAAAACTAAGCACCGAAGTGGCTAAATTCAAAAATAAAGAATTTATGGAGGCCATAGCCAATGCTTGTGCGCTAGTTGCTGCTGCCGATGGCAATATTAGCTCTGAAGAAAAAGCTAAAATGGCAGGGTTTATTGGTCAATCAGCAGAATTAAAAGTGTTTAAACTAACCGACGTTATTGCGGTGTTTAATGATGCTTGTGCCAAGTTTGAGTTTGACTTTGAAATTGGCCAAGCCGAAGCCCTAAAAGTCATTAGTAAAATTAAAAGTAAAGAAGATTCTGCCCGTTTATTGGTGAGAGTAGCTTGTGCAATTGGTGCTTCAGATGGTAATTTTGATGAAGACGAAAAAGCCATTTGCCGTAAAATTTGTTTAGAGTTGGGCCTTTCTCCTACAGAATTCGACCTTTAAGGAACTAAAATGGAATCTACCCCTTTGGGTTTTCCGCCTTTAACCATTGCTGTTTTTATTATTTTGGCTTTGGGTGCAATGATAATTGATATGTTTAGTCATAAAGACGACAAGCCTATCAGTTTAACTAAAGCCTCTGTTTGGTCGGTGTTTTGGGTGTTGCTTTCTTTAGCTTTTGCAGGCTTTTTGTATGTGCAACACGGCCCAGACACTGCCAGCCTGTTTATTACCGGTTATGCGCTTGAAAAAGTGCTAAGTGTTGATAATCTTTTTGTCTTTATGGCAATTTTTGCTTGGTTTAAAGTACCCAATGGTTTGCGTCACCGTGTCCTTTACTGGGGCATTATAGGCGCTATTGTTTTCCGTCTTATTTTTGTTGTGATAGGTAGCAGCCTACTATCTTTTGGCCCTTGGGTTGAAGTTGTGTTTGCGCTGGTTGTGGCTTGGACAGCGGTTATGATGCTAAGAAGTGGTGGTGAGGAAGAAGAGGAAGAAGATTACTCTCAGCACATGGCTTACCGTTTTGCACAAAAACTGTTTCCGGTTTGGCCTAAGCTTTATGGGCATAACTTTTTTGTAAAACGTGAAGTGCTTGAAGAAGAAATAAAGAAACCCGAGCATGAAGGGCTTAGCCTAGCAGCCAAGGGTGGAATATTTGCAACGCCTTTGTTCCTTTGTTTAGTGGTCATGGAAGTTTCAGATGTGTTGTTTGCATTTGATTCAGTTCCGGCGGTTATTGCTGTTAGCCGTGAACCTTTAATTGTCTATTCGGCTATGCTGTTTGCCATTTTAGGTTTGCGTACTATGTATTTTGTGCTTGAAGCACTTAAAGCCTACCTAGTACATTTAGAAAAGTCGGTTATAGTTCTATTATTTTTTATAGCTTTTAAGCTGGGATTAAATGCAACTAACCATATCTTTGACCATGGTTATGCCCTTGACCCTAATACAAGTTTGGTTATAGTCTTGGTTGTATTGGCTATAGGCATAGGTGCAAGTGTGCTGTTCCCTGAAAAAGAAAGTGCTAAAGAAAGCTAGTTATTTATTAATAAAAAGGAGTTGTAAGCATGGCATTAACTTTACAAAAAGGTGGCAACCTATCTTTATCAAAAACAGACCCTTCTTTAAGCAAGTTAGTGGTTGGTTTAGGTTGGGACCCGCGTGCAACAGACGGTACAGAATTCGACTTAGATGCCAGTGCATTTATTTTGGGTGCTAATGGTAAAGTACGCAAAGATGGCGACTTTATTTTTTATAACCAGTTGAAAAGTAGCGATGGTTCCATTGAACATACGGGCGATAACCGCACAGGTGAAGGTGACGGTGACGATGAACAGCTTAAAGTTAACTTAAGCTTAATTCCTGCTGATGTTGATAAGGTTGTTTTTACAGTTACCATTCACGATGCTGATGATCGTAAGCAAAACTTTGGTCAGGTTGGTGGTGCTTTTATTCGCATCGTAAACGAAGTGACTGGCGCTGAAGTTGTGCGTTACGACTTGGCAGAAGATGCTTCAACTGAAACAGCCATGATTTTTGCTGAACTTTACCGTAACAATGGTGAGTGGAAATTCCGTGCTGTGGGCGCAGGTTATGCTGGTGGCTTAAAGTCATTAGCTAACGAATATGGCATGAACTTCTAAGCACAATTTTTAAATTGGCTTTAAAATAAAAACCGGAGATTAAATACCTCCGGTTTTTTATGTTTGCTTGTTAAGGCGCTCGGTCTATTTTTATTAATAAACCAAGGTAGGGGCTGTCAATAAAGTGCAGTTCATTGCTTCGCATTCTGCGATGTTGGTGCATTCCAGCAGAACTCTTAACCTGAAATATACCTTCAATTAAGTTTGAACCCTTAGGCAGGGCGCTTGCTTCTAAAGCTTGTGAGCCAGCAGCAAACTGGGAGGCTGTTTTTATTAGCGGTTTTTTGTTATTAGATAAATGGTTAGCTGTGCTTTCAAAAGTGTTAAGAAATAAGTCTGTTTCTAAGTGTAAATAACGCGCCACACTTAGTTTAAGTTTGCCTTGCAGCTCTGGCATACCAGCATAGTAATCACCGCCTTCAATTAATAAAGGTAGGCTTTTAGGTTCGGCCACCAAGCCCATTCGCCAAGCTTCATGAAATAATAAGCGGTAATCTTCACTGCGATTTAAAGCGGTGGCTTCTCTGTTTAATTTGGTTTTTTGAGGCCAATAGGAACGACTAGTTACTCTGCTTAACCTTGTCCAAGCCGGTGCTGTGCCTATTTTTAATGCGGTTTGTTCAAGCGGCAGGTAAATGTGTGGCCGCCCCGACAATTCTGTAGCACCTGCGCCGGGTTGCTGAGCAAAAATAAGCACTTCAATAATGTAATCTCGTTCATTAGGGTTAGATTTTACTTCAGTGGCAAAAACACCGGAAGCAACCCAACTTGCCAGCAACAAAACCAATAATCGCATTGTCTTGTATTCCTGTTTTTCAAAAAAAAGTGTGAAGGCAATAACCTAGTTTAAAGCATCTAAGAGCTTTTCTAATGCCGCAAAACATTGGTCTGCGCTACTCATTTCAGCATTGAATTTTAGTGCTTGTGCCGAATCTAGCTTATAGGTTAACGGTTTTTGCTGCATTAATTGCACCAGCTTAATAGGCTCTACACTGGTTTGACTACCAAAATGCAAAATGCCCTTCTCTTTGCCAGCATCAATTCGCACAATTCCCATTGCTTCAGCGTGTTGTTTTATTTCAGTTAAGCGGAAAAGATTTTTGGTGGCTTCAGGCAATAAACCAAAACGGTCGATCATTTCTACTTGTAAATCCCTTAGGCTAGCAGGTGAAGTGCAGCTAGCAATGCGTTTGTACAACTGTAAACGGCCATTAACATCGGGCAGGTATTCTTCAGGAATTAAAGTGGGCAGGTGCAAGCTCACTTCTGTGCCACGCTGTAAAGGTAGATCGGCGCTGGGTGTTTTACCACTGCGTATGGCTTTTACTGCATCTTCCAGCAAATCCATGTACAAACTAAAGCCTAGGCTGGCAATTTGGCCACTTTGTTCTTCGCCTAAAAGCTCACCGGCACCGCGAATTTCTAAATCTTGTGACGCTAGAATAAACCCAGCGCCCAAGTCTTCGTGCAGGGCGATGGCCTCTAAGCGTTGTTGGGCATCTTTGGTGGGTTTTTTACCTTCAGGCGTTAACAAGTAAGCATAGGCTTGGTGGTGTGAACGGCCAACGCGCCCTCTTAATTGGTGTAGCTGTGCTAAACCAAACTTGTCGGCACGTTCAATAATAATGGTGTTGGCGTTAGGTATGTCTAGGCCGGTTTCAATGATGGTTGAACACAATAAAAGATTAAAACGCTTGTGGTAAAAATCTTGCATTACTTTTTCTAGCTGGCGTTCTGGCATTTGCCCATGTGCCACACCTAAACGTACTTCAGGAATAATTTCGCGTAGTTTTTCAGCAGCATTTTCAATGGTGCTCACATCATTGTGTAAGAAATAAACCTGCCCACCACGCAGCAGTTCACGCAATACCGCTTCCTTAATAATGGCTTCATCACGCTGGCGAACAAAGGTTTTAACCGATAAGCGCCTTGCCGGCGGTGTGGCAATAATGGATAAATCGCGAATGCCCGACATGGCCATATTTAAAGTACGCGGAATGGGCGTGGCAGTCATGGAAAGCAAATCAACATTGGCACGCAAGGCTTTAAGTGTTTCTTTCTGGCGCACGCCAAAGCGGTGTTCTTCATCAATAATCACCAAGCCTAAATCTTGGAATTTAACTGAAGATTGCAGTAATTTATGCGTACCAATTAAAATATCGACCTTGCCTTCTTCTAGGCGCTTAATGCTTTCTTGCTGTTCTTTGGCCGAACGAAAACGCGACAGCAGCTCGATATTCACCGGCCAATCAGCAAAGCGGTCTTTAAAGTTATCGTAATGTTGCTGGGCTAAAAGCGTGGTGGGTACTAAAATAGCCACTTGCTTATGGTTATGTACCGCAACAAAAGCTGCGCGCATCGCTACTTCGGTTTTACCAAAGCCTACATCGCCACACACCACTCTATCCATAGGACGCGTGCGAGCCATATCACCTATCACGGCATTAATGGCGATTTGTTGATCAACCGTTTCTTCAAAAGGAAAGGCGGCAGAAAACTCTGCCCATTCTTCTTCATCTAAGTTAAAGGCAAAGCCTTTTTGGGCTTCACGCCGTGCATAAATATCTAACAGCTCGGCGGCTGTATCACGAATTTTTCCAGCTGCTTTTTTGCGTGCCTTGTCCCACTGATCAGAACCCAAACGGTTAAGCGGTGCATTTTCATCATTATTACCGCTGTAACGGCTAATTTTTTCTAAGGCAGTTACCGGCACATAGAGGCTGGCTTGGTCGGCATAAACCAGCTTTAAAAACTCTTGAGTTTGGCCACCAGAAGTTAGTATTTCTAAACCCATGTAACGGCCAACGCCGTGATCTAGGTGTACAACGGGCGCATTCAAAGTTAATTCAGACAGGCTACGAAAAGCCAGCTCTTGGTTAACTGCAGAAACTTCACGGCGACGGCGCTGTAAAATGCGTTCGCCAAAGAGCACTGATTCAGTAATTAACAAAACTTCAAGTTGAGGTAAAAATAAACCTCTATCTAGGGGTGCTAAGGTTAGTGCTAGCGGTGTTTTTTGTTTTAAGAAATCTTGCCAGTCGGCAACGTCT
Source organism: Pseudomonadaceae bacterium (assembly GCA_012727935.1). GTDB lineage: Bacteria > Pseudomonadota > Gammaproteobacteria > Pseudomonadales > Halomonadaceae > Marinospirillum. Next base: position 15,100 of record JAAYGA010000285.1, read on the forward strand.
TGTGGCACTAGGCCATGCCGACCCAATAACTCCATTAATGCTTCGCGGCGACCACGGGATTCTACGGTTAATAAAATACGGGTATTCGGGTTGGTCGCTATAAAATCTTGTAAAGCACCCAAAGGCCGCTTAGCTTTGGCTGCTACTGCCAAATTAGGCAGGGGCTGGCTTAGGATTGCTTGGTCGCCCGATAAGCTGTCAATGGGTGGCTTGGCATGAATTTCAACCCGTGCAAACAAGTTGCGTTGATGGTTTAGCTTTTCTAGCGGTAAATACAATTCATTGGGTGGCAAACAGGGGTGGCGAAGGTCGTGGCGTAAGCTTTCATAGCGGCGTTCAATTTCTTGCCAAAAATTTACCGCCGCCGCTTGCACTGTAAGTACTTTATCTTGGCTGGCATTAACTGCCGAACCCACATCACTGCTAGTCATTTCAGCAATTAAAGTACCGACTGGTAAATAATCAAACAAAGTGGCTGTATGGCTAAAAAATAGTGGCAATAAAAACTCTAGTCCAGGGGTTACTAAACCTTTGATAGTGTCTTGATAAATATCGCAACGGGGCAAATCCACATCGAAGCGAGTTTGGAATTCAGTACGAAAAATCTTTAACGACTGTTCATTTAATACAAATTCATGGGCAGGCAACAAAGAAATGGCATCGGTTTTTTCTTCTGTTCGCTGAGTTTCAGCATTAAAAAAACGCAATGATTCAATTTCATCATCAAAGAGTTCAATGCGTAATGGCTGCTCACTGCCCATAGGAAACAAGTCTAGCAAACCGCCCCGTACAGTAAATTCACCCTGTTCATAAACGGTATCTACCGCTCGGTAACCGGCTTCTTCTAACTGGCGGCGAAAAGCATGCATATCTAGCTGTTGGCCTAGTTTTAAATCTATGGCATGGCTGGCCACAAACTCAGCTGGGGGCAAACGCTGCATTAAGGTGCTAATAGGCACAACCAAAAAGCCACGTTTTTGGCTAGGCAAGGCTAAAAGGGTTTTTAAGCGTTCCGAAACAATGGTTTGGTGCGGAGAAAAACGGTCATAAGGCAGCACTTCCCAATCGGGCAGGCTTAAAACGGGTAGATTAGCAGGTGCAAAAAAAGTTAATTCATCGGCTAAAAGGCGGGCGCTAGTGGTGTCTGGGCAAACCACCAACAAAGGTGCTGTGTGATCTTGTGCTGCTTCAACCAAAGCCACAGCAGCAGCGGCATCATAAACGTTTACCCAGCGTTGTAAAAAACCGGCTTTGGCAGGAAGCTGGCTGGCTAAAAGTTGACTGCCCTTGACCGCTTTATTCATCAGTGAATTAACCTAGTTAGCAAAAATTAAAGCGCATGATACCAGTCTAAGTGAATATTAAAAAATGCCTTTAACCCTGCCAAAGTCTAAAGCGAATAAGGGCTGCTCATTTGCCTAACGCTTATTCAACAAGCATAATGGCGCACAAATTATTAACCCTTTTTCTTTCTTAATCCCTTTTTTAATAAAAAACCAGAGAGGCACCACCTGTGGCTGACAGCAAACTAGATTCTTACTTTGAAGACTGGCAAGAGCGTGAAACCACTGCCGAGGCAATGATTCCGATTATTGGCCGCCTATACCGTAAGTACAACGTAGTGACTTCCATTTTTGGCCGCGCACTGGTTAATCGCTCTGTTATCCGCATTTTAAAAGATCACCGTTTTGTGCGCCAAGTAGAAGGCACTGAACTTGATGTTCGTGACAGTCACCTACTCGTTGAAACCTTGTTGAAGCTAAAACCTGGCCCTTGCCATGTAGACATTGGTAAATTAGCTGCCCAGTTTCGTAAAGAAAACGGCACCGACATGGAAGCCTTCTTAAAAACTGAAATGGGTGATGTGCTAGGTAAGCACAAAGAAGCCGACATGGGTGGTGCGCCACAAGACGTAGTGCTTTACGGTTTTGGCCGTATTGGCCGTTTATTAGCCCGCATTATGATAGAAAAAGCCGGTGGCGGTAGTTTGTTGCGCCTACGTGCGGTTGTTGTGCGCGGTGGTAAAAATGGTGATTTAGAAAAACGTGCCAGCCTGTTGCGCCGCGATTCAGTACACGG
>JAAYGA010000286.1 GCA_012727935.1 Pseudomonadaceae bacterium
GGCTGTTCCTGCCATTCGCCTTGGTTGTTAGGCTCATAATGCAAGCGACTGCCTTGGTTACCATCCACACGCATCGCACCATCGCGGTGATAACTATGCACCGGACAACGTGGTGTATTCACAGGGATTTGTGAATGGTTCACACCTAAGCGGTAACGCTGAGCATCACCGTAAGAAAATAAACGGCCTTGCAACATGCGGTCAGGTGAAAAGCCAATACCCGGTACGATATGCGCTGGGTTGAAAGCAGCCTGTTCAACATCGGCAAAGTAGTTTTCAGGGTTTTTGTTTAGCTCAAAGTAACCCACTTCAATCAGTGGATAGTCACCTTTAGGCCAAACTTTGGTTAAATCAAAGGGGTGGTAAGAAACTTTACCTGCATCCGTTTCCGGCATGATTTGTACATACAGAGTCCAGCGTGGGAAATCGCCGTCTTCAATGGCTTGGTATAAATCACGCTGCGAGCTTTCGCGGTCTTGGCCAACTAACTCAGCGGCTTCTTGGTCAGTTAGGTTTTTAATGCCTTGCTGGGTTTTAAAGTGGAACTTAACCCAAAAGCGTTCATTGTTAGCATTAATAAAGCTAAAAGTATGCGAGCCAAAACCGTGCATGTGGCGATAAGAAGCAGGAATGCCTCGGTCGCTCATTAGAATGGTAATTTGGTGTAAAGCTTCGGGTAAGCCTGTCCAGAAATCCCAGTTATTGGTGGCGCTACGCATATTGGTGCGTGGGTCACGCTTAACGGCATGGTTAAGGTCGGGGAATTTTAACGGGTCGCGGAAGAAGAAAACTGGCGTGTTGTTACCGACTAGGTCCCAGTTGCCTTGTTCGGTGTAAAAACGCATCGCAAAGCCGCGAATATCACGTTCTGCATCGGCTGCGCCACGTTCACCTGCCACAGTAGAAAAGCGCACAAACATTTCTGTTTGCTTGCCCACTTCTTCAAAAAGTTTGGCCTTGGTGTATTGGGTAATATCGTGGGTAACGGTGAAACGTCCAAAAGCGCCCGAGCCTTTAGCGTGCATACGTCGCTCAGGAATGACTTCACGGTCGAAGTGCGCTAATTTTTCTAAATACCAAACGTCTTGCAACAGCATCGGCCCACGCGCACCGGCTGTTAAGCTGTCTTGGTTGTTAGCAATTGGGCACCCTGAAACGGATGTTAGCTTGGGTTTATCACTCATGTCTTATTTACTCCTACAGTGATGATCAAAGGATCAGCTCTGCTTAAGACTAGTGAAAACTATTCAGAATGCCCAATGTTTTATAAGAAATGGCTTAATAAATTATTACTATCGACTAGTCAGTAAAGCGCAGTAAATTAGAAAGCTTGGGGTTGGGTTTGCGTGCGGCGCGGTAATATAGGCCAATTTTACCAATGGTTTGTACTAGTTCGGCCTGTAGCTTGGTGGCAAGTTTTGCCATGAGTGCATTGCGTTCGTCGCGGTCATCCATACTAAAACGAATTTTAATCAGTTCGTGGTCGGTTAGGGCGCGGTCGGCTTCTTTAATAACGCCTTCAGATAAACCATTTTCTGCAACCTGTACTACAGGATTCAAATCGTGGCCTAGCGCTCTTAGTTGTTTCTTTTGTGTGCCTTTCAGGCTCATGTTAATCTACTCGGCTTTAAGTTAATTAAGGGCAGCAATTGCTGGTTTGCCTATTCTAGTGCCAGAGAGTGGCTTAGGTCATCCTTTAAGGCGGCTAATTTTTTGTGAGGTTGTTGTGGCACGTTCAAAAACGAGTGCGGGTTGGCTAAAAGAGCATGTAGAAGATTTTTGGGTGCAAAAAGCGCAAAAAGATGGTTACCGTTCGCGCGCCACTTATAAACTAGCTGAAATAGACGATAAAGACCGTTTGTTTCGCTCGGGCATGACGGTAATTGATCTAGGCAGTGCGCCCGGCGGTTGGTCGCAGCTCTTGTCTGAAAGGCTAGGCGGGCAGGGTAAAATTATTGCCTCCGATATTCTGCCCATGGATGCCATTCCCGATGTGGCGTTTATTCAGGGCGATTTTACAGAAGACGAAGTATTAAATGCTTTGTTAAATGCTATGCATGGCAAGCAAGCTGACCTTGTAATTTCAGATATGGCACCCAATCTTAGTGGGTTGAATGCTATAGATCAGCCTAAGGCCATGTATCTGGTTGAATTAGCGTTGGATTTAGCCGAACAAGTGCTTAAACCCGGCGGCGATTTGTTAGCCAAGGTGTTTCAGGGTGAAGGTTATGAAGACTATTTGAAGTTATTGCGTAGTCGTTTTACTAAAGTGTTAGCGCGTAAACCAGCAGCATCTAGGGCAAGATCTCGTGAAGTTTATTTGTTAGCTAGAGGCTACAAGGGCTGAATAAAGGTTAAATGAGTTGGTAACTAACTAAGTTTAGCTATTGCGGTCATATAAAGAATAAATGGAATTGTTACTGTTTAGTATCGGTCTTAGCTGTTAAGTGATGTAGTATAGGTTTTCTGTTTAGTCTGATTATAATTAACGATTTAGTGGTCAGGCAGAATCAACAAAGAGGGCATTGCCTTGAACGATATGGCCAAAAATCTCATTCTATGGCTGGTCATCGCAGCAGTTTTGCTGACGGTGTTTAACAGCTTTAATGTTGAAACCACGCCAAACACGACAAACTACTCCCAGTTTGTTAGTGAAGTACAGCAAAAAAGAGTTAAGAAAGTTGTTATTGATGGCTACGATATTTTTGGTGAGCGAGTCGATGGCTCACGCTTCCAAACCATTCGTCCGGCTGCCGATGATCCGCGTTTAATGGATGACCTATTAAGCAATAATGTTCTAGTCGAAGGTAAAAAACCTGAAGGACAGAGCATTTGGATGCGCTTGTTAATCGCTAGTTTTCCAATCTTGCTAATTATGGCTGTGTTCATGTTCTTTATGCGCCAGATGCAAGGTGGTGGCGGTGGTAAAGGCGGCCCTATGAGCTTTGGTAAATCTAAAGCGCGGCTATTAACCCAAGATCAGATTAAAACTACTTTTGCCGATGTTGCCGGTTGTGATGAAGCAAAAGAAGACGTTGCCGAACTAGTCGAGTTTTTGCGTGATCCGGGTAAGTTTCAGCGTTTGGGCGGTAAAATCCCTCGCGGTGTGCTTATGGTGGGTAGTCCAGGTACTGGTAAAACGCTATTGGCTAAAGCCGTTGCTGGTGAAGCTAAAGTGCCTTTCTTTAGTATTTCAGGTTCAGATTTTGTCGAAATGTTTGTGGGTGTGGGTGCTTCTCGTGTGCGTGATATGTTTGAGCAGGCTAAAAAAAGCGCCCCTTGCATTATCTTTATTGATGAAATTGATGCAGTCGGTCGCCACCGTGGCTCAGGTATGGGGGGTGGTAATGATGAGCGTGAACAAACCCTTAACCAGCTGCTGGTAGAAATGGA
>JAAYGA010000287.1 GCA_012727935.1 Pseudomonadaceae bacterium
ACGCTTTTTGTTCTGGTATTCTGCTTCGGCAAAGGTCAACTGGCTCATGATTCGGCTCGCTGGGCTAAAAAATGGTCGATGCGGCTATTATCGCAAAAAGTGGGGAGTTATTCAGAGGCTCCTTAAGCATTAATAATTGCTGCTAAGGCTTGGTCTATTTCTGAGTAGCTAAATTCAAAACCTTCCTCTATTAATCGTTGTGGAAGCATTTTAGCACTCACCAACAACAGCTCGGCCATTTCACCAAACAACACTTTTAATACTGCTTCTGGCATAGGGAAAATAGTAGGACGGTTTAGGGCTTTACCTAAAGCCTTAGTAAATTCAGCATTGGTTACTGGATTAGGTGCACTGGCATTAAATACCCCACTAACCTGTTTATTTTTTACCAACCAAGCATAAATTTTAGCCATGTCGGTTAGGTGAACCCAAGGAAACCAGTGCTGACCACTGCATAAACGACCACCTGCACCTAAACGAAAAGCCGGTAGCATTTTTGCTAATGAACCACCGCCCTTACCTAGCACTACACCCGTGCGTACTAAACAAACGCGCACACCCAGTTTTTCAGCAGCTAAAGCGGCTGCTTCCCAAGCCACACATAAATCATGCGTAAAGCCTGTCGCAGGTTGCGTTTGCTCCGTTACTGCATTATTGCCCTGCTCACCATAAAAACCCACAGCAGATGAGGATACCAAAACTTCTGGCTTAACCGTTTGCGCTTCTATCCAAGCGACTAGCTGCTCCGTTGTTTTTACTCTTGAGCTTATTAGTAAGTTTTTACGCTCTGTTGACCAGCGTTTGTCGGCAATACCCGCACCAGCAAGGTTAATAATAGCTTCTACAGAGTTAGGCTCTAACTCACTAAGCTGGTTTACATATTCGGTTACACCCTCAGGTAAACTAGGGTTAAGCTGCCTTGTCCATAAAACTAACTCATGCCCTTGACTAACCAACAAGGGACAAAGTGTTTTACCAATAAAACCTGTACCACCTGTAATTAAAATACGCATGATCACCTCAACTGCTTTCTATACAATCACTATACATTACTTTTATATAACACTGAGTAAAGCTAAGTTAACGCTATGAAAAATATTCACCACGCTATTATTGGTGCTGGTTTGGCAGGGCTTGCCTGTGCTAACCGCTGGCTTTATGCATTTACTAGCCAACCCTTAGGCACAGCTTACTTACAAGACCTAGCACAAGGCCTCAATGTTTGTGGTGACTACTGCTTGGGTTCTCTTGCCGAAGATGCTTGGCTTTCAGGCGATAAGCTAGGCAAACAACTGATAAAAACCAGCAACTAAATTTAAAATGAAAGAGTTAAACCTATGCCGCGTCAGCTAGTTTGGTTTCGTAGTGATTTACGCCTTGAAGATAACCCAGCACTTTTTCGAGCCTGTCAGCAGGGTGAAGTGGTAGCCGTTTTTGTTCATTCGCCAGAGCAATGGCAAGAACATGGCTGGGGTGATTTAAAAACTGCTTTTGTACTTAGCAACCTTCATGCCCTAGCCCAGCAACTGCGCCAGCTTAATATTCCTTTAAAAATTCTAACCGTGACCCGTTTTAGCTATGCGCCCCAAGCCTTGTTAGAACTGGCAAAAGAACTGGGCATAAGCAAACTGCTATTCAATGATGAATATGAGTGGAATGAGCAGCAGCGTGATAACGCAGTGGTAGAAGCCTTTACTCAAGCAGGCATTAATGTTGAGCGTTTTACTGATCAGGTTATTTTCCCTCCTGGTAGCATTCGTACTGGCAAGGGTGATTTTTACACGGTTTTTACACCTTTTTATCGTAATTGGCTAAGCCAGCTTAAACCAGAACACCTAGTACCTTTGCCAGCGCCCCAAGCCCAAGCACCGACTCAACTAGCCAATGACCCTTTACCCGCCTTTGTTAGCAGCCAACAACTTAAACTTTGGCCAGCCGGAGAAGCAGCAGCCCATCAAAAGCTACAAGACTTTGCTGAACAAGCGTTAAATAACTACGACCAACAAAGGGACTTCCCAGCCCTTGCTGGTACTAGCCAAATCTCTGCTTATTTAGCCGCTGGCGTATTATCACCTCGTCAAGGTTTAGCAGCAGCACAAATGCATTCAGCTGGTCGGTTTATGGATAAAAGCACCGGCGCTGGCGTATGGGTTTCTGAATTAGTCTGGCGGGAGTTTTATCGTCATTTGCTAATTGGCTTTCCACGCATTAGCAAAGGTCGAGCTTTTAAACCAGCAACAGAAAAGTTAGCTTGGCGCTCGATTGAAAACTCTAAAGTACAAAGGGATTTACAGGCTTGGCAAACAGGGCAAACCGGCTTTCCTATTATTGATGCCGCCATGCGCCAACTGTTAGAAACCGGCTGGATGCACAACCGTTTAAGAATGTTAGTGGCGATGTTTTTAAGCAAAAATCTGTTGATAGACTGGCGAGTGGGCGAAGCCTTTTTTATGCAACATTTA
>JAAYGA010000288.1 GCA_012727935.1 Pseudomonadaceae bacterium
AAACGGCTTTGTACACATAATGGGCCGTACTGACGATGTTATTAATGTCTCGGGTCACCGTTTGTCTACTGGTGAAATGGAAGAAGTGGTAGCCACTCACCCAGCGGTTGCTGAGTGTGCAGTTATTGCTATTTCAGATGAAGTGAAAGGCCAATTACCTATCGGTCTTATTCTATTAAAAGATGGCGTTAAAATTGACCCAGCTCAACTAGAAAAAGAACTGATTGCACTAGTTCGTGAGAAAATTGGTGCGCTGGCTTGCTTCCAAAAAGCCTTGGTGGTTGAGCGCCTACCCAAAACCCGTTCAGGTAAAATTTTACGTGCAATTTTGCGTAAAATTGCTGAAGGTGAAGACTATGCACCCCCCTCAACCATTGATGATTTATCCATTCTTCCAGAGATAAGTGAGTCATTACGAGTAGCAGGTATAACAAAAAGCTAATAAAAGTTAAAAAACGCAAAAAAATCTAAAACAGAGCTTGTAGGATGTGTCTTTTTGGTTTACGTTTACGTCAAGGTCATAAAAGATCTTGAAGAAAGACAGGTTCTACAAGCTCAAGTACAAGCTAGTATAAAAATAATGGGGCTAAACCCGCAGCAAGAGGATTTACAATGAGCCAGGAGTTCGTGTTAGAAACGCGAGGTCTGACTAAAGAGTTTCGCGGCTTCACTGCTGTTGACTCAGTTAACCTGCAAGTGAAAGAAGGTAATATTCATGCGCTTATTGGCCCTAACGGCGCTGGTAAGACCACATTGTTTAACCTTCTAACCAAATACCTACCTATCACCCGTGGCGATATCTTATACCGTGGTAAATCCATTGCTAAGATGAAATCTAGCGAAATCGCTCGCTTGGGTGTGGTGCGTTCCTTTCAAATTTCGGCTGTTTTTCCACACATGACCGTGTTAGAGAACGTGCGCGTTGCTTTACAGCGCCCTATGGGTAACTCCTTTCATTTTTGGAAGCATGAAAAAGTTCTGAATCAGTTAAATGATCGTGCTATGGAATTGTTGGAGTCGGTTGGCCTAGAAGATTATGCCGATAACGTAACCGTTGAACTGCCTTATGGCCGTAAGCGTGCATTAGAGTTAGCCACTACTCTAGCGATGGAACCCACCATTATGCTGCTCGATGAACCGACTCAGGGCATGGGTTTGGAAGATGTTGATAGGGTAACTGAACTAATTCGTAAGGCTGCGGTAGGTCGTACCATTTTAATGGTTGAGCACAACCTGCGCGTAGTTAGCACGCTTTGTAACCAAATTACTGTTTTAGCGCGGGGAGCGGTGATCGCTGAAGGCGATTACGCTACTGTTTCGGCTAACCCTCAGGTGAAAGAGGCCTACATGGGCAGTGAAGCAGATGAGCATCAGGAGGCTACAGCATGAGTAAAACTTATGAACAATTAAGTATTACCGACTTGCACGCCTATTATGGTGAATCGCATATTTTGCATGGCCTAGATATGCACATTAACCGTGGTGAACTAGTTACCCTTTTAGGTCGTAATGGTTCAGGACGTAGCACTACCTTAAAATCCATTATGAATATGGTGGGTCGCCGTACTGGTTCTATTATTATTAACGGTAATGAAACCATAGAAACAGCACCGCACCATATTGCGCGTTTAGGTGTGGGTTACTGCCCAGAAGAGCGAGGCATTTTTTCAAGCCTTAACGTGGAAGAAAACTTGTTATTACCGCCGACTGTACGCAGTGGTGGTATGACGCTCGATGAAATCTACGATATGTTCCCTAACCTGTATGAACGCCGTAAAAGTGTGGGCACGCGCCTTTCTGGTGGTGAACAGCAAATGTTGGCCTTGGCACGCATTCTACGCACTGGCGCCAATATGCTGTTGCTTGATGAAATTACCGAAGGTTTAGCACCGGTTATCGTACAAAAATTAGCTGAAGTTTTAGTGCAGTTAAAAGAAAAAGGCTTAACTATTTTACTGGTTGAACAAAGTTTCCGTTTTGCAGCGCCTATCGCAGATCGCCACTACCTAATGGAACACGGACAAATTGTAGAAGAAATTAAGAAAGACGAGCTAGAAAGCAAAAAAGACATACTGACTACTTACTTAGGCGTGTAACTTAAAAGTGTTCTGTTGTATTAAATAGGATTGAAGCGTTTAGCACTTAGCTATTCATGGATGATAAACAAAACAACAACAAAAGC
>JAAYGA010000289.1 GCA_012727935.1 Pseudomonadaceae bacterium
CAGCAACAAGCCAAGGTAGACGATATTAGTCTAACGCCTTCGGCACAAATGCTTAAGCTAGTCGAAGAGTGTGACGGTTATGTGCCAGCAGTGTTAAAGCTTGCCAAAGCACAGCGTGAACAGCTTTTGGCCAAGCCTGTGGATAAAACAAGGGAAGCTATGTTTACTGAACTCAGCAGCAGCTCAATTCAACAACAGCTTGCTATTGAAGCTGCAGATAAGATCGACTTTGATACTTACCTGCAGCAGTATTTTGCTAGCTAAAGTCTTTACTAAAGTCTTTAGCTAAAAGGTTATAAGCTGCTGGCCAGTTTATAACCTTGCTCTATTGCACGTCGGGCATCCAGCTCGGCAGCCAATTCTGCACCACCAATCAAATGAACCTTCTTACCGGCTGCTTCTAGTTCGGTAAATAGCTGCTTGACTGATTCCTGCCCTGTGCATAAAACCACATTATCTACCGCTAAACATTGCGTTTCACCGGCTACTTTAAGGTGTAGGCCTTGGTCGTCAACGCCTAGGTATTCACAGCCAGTCATCATTTCAACCTGATAGGTTTTTAACGAAGCACGGTGAATCCAACCGGTTGTTTTACCCAAACCCTTGCCAGGCTTACTGGTTTTACGCTGTAAAAGGTAAACTTTACGCTCGGGCGCTGGCGGTTTGGGCGCAACTAAACCACCGGCTTGCTTAACATCTAAATCGACACCCCACTCTTGCATAAACTCTGCGGTAGTCTGGCCTTGATCGCCTGCCGGCGCTTGCACTAATAACTCAGACACATCAAAGCCTATGCCACCTGCGCCCAAGACCGCAACCGTCTTACCAATCGCTGCTGGGTTTTGAATGGCTTCTACATAGGTTTTAACTTTGGGGTGGTCTAGGCCTGCAAACTCAGGGATTCTTGGCGTTACGCCTGTAGCAACCACCACTTCATCAAACTCAGTTAAAAGTTCAGGGGTGGCAGGTGTGTTGAGCTTTAAAGTAACGCCCGTTTTGGCAAGCAAATGCGTGAAATAGCGCAGGGTTTCATTAAACTCTTCTTTGCCCGGAATTTGTCGTGCCAAGTTAAACTGTCCACCAATAACAGCAGCGGCTTCAAACAAGGTGACCTGATGGCCACGCTTAGCAGCTTGAGTAGCACAAGAAAGCCCCGCCATACCTGCACCTACCACGGCTATCTTTTTAGGTTGCTGGGTTGGTTCAGACGGCATAAGCGTTTCATGGCAAGCACGGGGGTTAACTAGGCAAGAAGTTAACTTGCCCACAAAAATTTGATCTAAACAGGCTTGGTTACAGGCAATGCAAGTATTAATCGAATCACTTTGCCCTGCTGCTGCCTTAGACACCCATTCTGGATCGGCTAAAAATGGACGCGCCATAGAAACCATATCGGCATGGCCAGCCGCTAAAACGTCTTCGGCCGTTTCTGGCATATTAATGCGGTTAGTCGTAATTAACGGAATAGAAACTTCTTTTTTCATCCGTTGGGTGACTTGGGTAAAAGCAGCGCGTGGCACGCTGGTAGCAATGGTCGGTACTCTTGCTTCATGCCAACCTATACCAGTGTTAATCAAAGTGGCACCCGCGGCTTCTATGGCCTTGGCAAGTTGTACTATTTCTTGCCAACTACTGCCTTCTTCGACTAAGTCCAACATGGACAAACGAAAAATAATAATAAATTCTTTACCAACGGCTTCACGTACCCGACGCACCGATTCAACAGCAAAACGCATGCGGTTTTCATAACTGCCGCCCCATTCATCTTGGCGCTGGTTGGTTCTTAGGGAAATAAACTGATTAATTAAATAACCTTCACTGCCCATAACTTCCACACCGTCATAGCCAGCTTCTTTGGCTAACTGGGCGCTATTTACATAGTCAGCTAGCTGTTGCTCTATGTCTTCAACACTTAGCTCGCGAGGCGTAAAAGGATTAATCGGCGCTTGAATAGCCGAAGGTGCTACCAGTTTATTTGAATAGGCATAACGACCCGTGTGCAGAATTTGCATACAAATTTTACCACCAGCCTGATGCACAGCTTGAGTAACAACACGGTGCTCGGCAGCTTCTTCTGGTGTGGTCATCTTAGCTGAACCTTGAAAAACTACACCTTCATCATTAGGCGCTATGCCGCCGGTAACAATTAAAGCCACGCCAGCAGCGGCACGTTCGGCATAAAAAGCGGCTAGGCGTTCAAAACCACCTTTAGACTCTTCTAGGTTAGTGTGCATAGAACCCATTAAAATACGGTTCTTGAGGGTAGTGAAACCTAAATCTAAAGGTTGAAAAATATGGGGATAGGTTGAATTACTCACGGCAAGCTCCTAATTAACTTTTTTATTATGGACACCCTAGTCTTGTTAACTCCTTGCTTTGTGTCAAGCGCTCGTTTGAAACAGGTGATAATAAAAACTTCAGTCAAAAAATAAACTGCAGACGCAAAAAAACCGCAGCTAGATTAGCGGCGGTTTGCTTGGATTAAAACTTAAATTTTATCTTAGAATGGTGGGCGGTACTGGGTTCGAACCAGTGACCCCCAGCTTGTAAGGCTGGTGCTCTCCCAACTGAGCTAACCGCCCATCTAAGAG
>JAAYGA010000290.1 GCA_012727935.1 Pseudomonadaceae bacterium
ATTTAATGTAGAACTGATCCATATTAGCCCAGACAAGTTTTACTTCTTCGCCATTGTAGGGCACAGCATAGGGTGCGGCATTGCTGGCGGTTTCACGAGTGTAGTAGCGGCGTGAAACAAAATCACCATCATCATAGTAACGCTCAAAAAAGCGATATAAATGATCGTAAACTTGTGCTTCGTTGCTGCCACTTTCACGGGCGGCATCTAAAGCGGCTTTGGCTTCTTGTACGGGCTTTGAGGCTTCAGGTTCGGCTACTCCAAACTCTTGGGCTTGAACTAAAGCAGTTTCATATTTATCACGCGCTATAGAGACCTGTTGCCCGTCATTTTCACCAAAAGCTTCTTTAACAATAGTTAGTAAATCTTTATCTACAAACTGCTGCACTTCTGTAGCTTTGGCGTGCATGATGCGATAAAAACCAAAGTCTAAATCAGGCTGGTTAAGCTGGAATAGTTCAGTGAGTTTTTTTAATAAGCGATTACGCAGTTTGTCTGTAGCGGGCATGGTGATTCCTAAATAAGGTGAAAGCGCAGCTTAAATAGTTCTTGGTGGCTGCTGTGTTGATGCATTCTTTTTTCTAGCGCGGCGATTAGTTGGTCGCGTCGTTCTTCAATAGCGTCTTCTACGTCAAAAATTCCATTGCGTTGCTTACGCTGTTGGTTTTCAAGCTTTTTTAGCGTTTCTTGGGCTGTTTTTTGTTCTTCTATGCTGGCTGCTAACCTTGCTTGGCGCTTGGCATCACGCAATTTAATTTTGGTATCTTCTAATGCTTGTTCGGCAGATAGCAGCTGGTCTTCTGCCCAAGCTTCTAGCTTTTCTTGTTCTCTTTTAAAATGCACCGTATTTTCTTCTAGTGCTTTGCTTAAAGCTACCTCAAGTTGCCTTTTTATTTGCTGGTTAAAAGCTTCAGGCAGGTTTGCAGAAGAGGGTTGAGTTGTAGCGGTTAAGTTAAATAAGCGCTCACAGGCTTCTTGGTCTAGCAGTTCATTGGCATCGGTTAGGCCACTAAAAACTAGGTGCTCTTCTTGTTGAAAACTGTCTAATTCAAGCAGATTAAGTGCTAGCCAGCCGGTTTTGCTGGTTAAGTTTTCAAGCACTGATATTTTGCCTGCATAACCGGATAAATCAAAAGTAACTTTTGCCAAAGGGCAGGTTTGTGTGCGACCGCTGTTTAGTACGTATTCACCTAAGGGGTGGGTTAGGCGGTAGGTGTAGCTGTTTTTATCGGTTAGCTGGTTTTTTTGTATTAGCTGATATTCGCCTGTTGGTGCTGCTATGCCTAAGGTTGGCTGCAAATTAAAAGTTAGGTTTTGTTCATTAAATGCTGCGTGTTGCTTTAATACAAAGCGGGTTAGCTGCCAGAACATGCGCTGCATTTTGTCTAGGTGGGCAACGGCTTTTTCTTTTTGCAGTCTTAAGCGTTCGTGTACTTGTTCGTCAAAGTTTTCTAATAGTTTTTCTTCTGTGTCTTTAAGGCGCTTGCTAATACTTTCTTCTAGTTCTTCTTGCAGGGTGTCAAAAGCGGTTTGTATTTCTTTGGGTGTGCGGCAGGTGTCGTAAATAGAGGCAATGCGCTTTTCTAAATTAATGTTGGCTTCTAGGTGGCCTATAAGTTCATCAGACGCACCAAACAGGCCTTCAAATAGCTCAAACTTTTCTGTTAAAAGCTCGAGTACGCGCTGGTCTGCTGAGTTGCGTTGGTTTAAAAAGTTTATAACAACTACATCGTGCTTTTGACCATAGCGGTGGCAGCGGCCAATACGCTGTTCGATTCTTTGAGGATTCCAAGGTAAATCGTAGTTTATTACTAGGCTGCAAAACTGTAGGTTTATCCCTTCTGCAGCCGCTTCGGTGGCAATAAGTATTTCAGCATCGGTTTTAAAATAATCAATAATGGCTGAACGTTTATCTATGGCAGGGCTGCCGGTAATTTTATCGCTGTTTTGGTTTTCTTTTATCCAGCGTTGGTAAATCGAA
>JAAYGA010000291.1 GCA_012727935.1 Pseudomonadaceae bacterium
AAAGCGGGATGGACACCAGTTCATCTCGCTTTTTTGCAACCCAAAATCGGTATTGGCCGTGAACAGGCGGCCCTGCTGAAAGCCTGTTATGGGAGGAAACTGTTTTGACCAGACCCGCTATTCTGGCACTAGAAGACGGCAGTGTGTTTAAAGGTATCGCTATTGGTGCCGATGGACAAACCGTTGGTGAGGTGGTGTTTAATACCTCAATGAGTGGCTACCAAGAAACTCTGACTGACCCTTCTTATGCACGCCAATTGGTGACCTTCACCTACCCTCATATTGGTAACACCGGTGTTAACCCTGAAGATCATGAATCAACCTCCAAGGGTGCTGCCGGTTTAATCATTCGTGATCTACCTTTAATGGCGAGCAACTTCCGCAGTGAAATGTCGCTAGAAGATTACCTAAAAAAGAACAATCTCGTTGCTATTAGTGAAATTGATACCCGTCGCCTAACCCGTTTATTGCGTACTAAAGGCACTTTAAAGGGTTGCATTCTTGCTGGTGAAGCTGCTGCTGCCAGTGATGCTGCTGAACAGGCCATTGCTGCTGCTAAAAACTCAGCACCTTTAAAAGGTTTAGACCTAGTTAAAGAAGTGACCACCCAAACAGTGCAAAGCTGGACAGAAGGCATTTGGACACTAGGTGAAGGTTATGCACAGCTTGATGCTAAAAGCTTGCCTT
Organism: Pseudomonadaceae bacterium; assembly: GCA_012727935.1. Lineage (GTDB taxonomy): Bacteria > Pseudomonadota > Gammaproteobacteria > Pseudomonadales > Halomonadaceae > Marinospirillum. The sequence goes on from JAAYGA010000291.1 coordinate 688, forward strand.
ACCATGTGGTGGCCTATGACTTTGGCGTTAAGCTTAACTTTTTACGCATGTTGGCAAGCCGTGGTTGCCGTGTAACGTTAGTGCCTGCAAGCACAACGGCTGCTGAGGTGTTGGCAATGAGCCCCGACGGGGTGTTTTTAAGTAATGGCCCAGGCGATCCTGAGCCTTGCGATTACGCCATTCAAGCCATTGCTGAAATTTTAGAAACCGACCTGCCCGTGTTTGGGGTTTGCTTAGGCTATCAACTACTTGCCCTAGCTTCAGGTGCTAAAACTGTAAAAATGCTTGTGGGTCATCACGGTGCTAATCACCCTGTGCAAAATTTAGCAGACAACACGGTGATGATTACTAACCAGAATCATAGCTTTGCAGTGGATGCAGCCTCTTTGCCTGCCACCTTAGTTGCGACACATAAGTCTTTGTTTGACGGCACTTTGCAGGGTGTAGAGCGTACCGATAAAGCCGCTTTTGGTTTTCAAGGCCATCCAGCCGCAAGTACAGATCCTAAAGGTGCAGCGGGTTTGTTTGATCGCTTTATTAGCTTGATCGAAGCCCGTAAAAATTCGGCCACCTGAACCCGTTAGAAATAGAGAATGTTATGCCAAAACGTACTGATATTAAAAGCATACTTATTCTAGGCGCTGGCCCTATTGTAATAGGTCAGGCCTGTGAATTTGACTACTCAGGTGCTCAAGCCTGTAAGGCACTGCGTGAAGAAGGTTATCGAGTTATTCTAGTTAACTCTAACCCTGCCACCATTATGACCGACCCTGTTATGGCTGATGCCACCTACATCGAGCCAATTCTTTGGGAAGTAGTTGAAAAAATTATTGAGAAAGAACGCCCCGATGCCTTGCTACCAACGATGGGCGGCCAGACAGCATTAAACTGCGCTTTAGATTTAGAAAAACACGGCGTACTAGAAAAGTATGGCGTTGAAATGATTGGTGCCAATGCAGACACCATCGACAAAGCCGAAGACCGTCAGCGTTTTGCTGAAGCCATGAAAAAGATTGGCTTAGAATGCCCACGCGCCCATATCGCTCATAGCATGGAAGAAGCTTGGCAAGTGCAGGCAGACTTAGGTTTCCCTTGCATTATTCGCCCTTCGTTTACTATGGGTGGTTCCGGTGGTGGCATCGCTTACAACAAAGAAGAGTTCGAAGAAATTTGTCTGCGTGGCCTAGACCTTTCGCCCACCAAAGAGCTGCTAATTGATGAGTCGCTAATTGGTTGGAAAGAATATGAAATGGAAGTGGTGCGCGACAAAAATGACAACTGCATTATTGTCTGCTCCATTGAAAACTTCGATGCGATGGGTGTTCACACAGGCGATGCCATTACTGTTGCGCCTTCCCAAACCCTAACCGACAAAGAATACCAAGTCATGCGTGACGCTTCTTTAGCGGTTATTCGTGAAATAGGCGTAGAAACGGGCGGTTCTAACGTGCAGTTCGGTATCTGCCCCGATACTGGCCGTATGGTGGTTATTGAAATGAACCCCCGCGTTAGCCGTTCATCGGCCTTGGCATCTAAAGCAACGGGTTTTCCGATTGCTAAAATTGCTGCCAAGCTAGCCGTGGGTTACACCCTAGATGAACTAAGAAATGACATTACTGGTGGCTTAACGCCGGCTTCTTTTGAGCCAACCATCGACTATGTTGTTACTAAGATTCCTCGTTTCACCTTTGAAAAATTTCCCCAAGCCAACGACCGCCTAACCACACAAATGAAATCGGTAGGTGAAGTGATGGCGATAGGCCGCACTTTCCAAGAGTCTTTGCAAAAAGCCTTGCGTGGCCTAGAAGTGGGTGTGAATGGCTTAGATCCTAAGCTAGAAAAGTTTGATCCTGAATCACTTGCTACCTTGCGCCGTGAATTACAAAACCCTGGGGCGGATCGTGTTTGGTACATAGGTGATGCCTTCCGTTCGGGTATGGGTTTAGAAGAAATTCACCGCCTAACCCACGTTGATCACTGGTATTTAGTGCAGATTGAAGAACTAATTAACCTAGAAGCTGAAGTCGCACGCACTGCTTTTGGTGAGTTAGATTATGAACAGGTTTATCGCTTAAAACGTAAAGGTTTCTCTGATGCACGTTTAGCGCAATTACTGGGCGTTTCTGAAAGCTCTTTCCGCAAGTTGCGTCACCAGTTGAATGTGCGCCCAACTTATAAGCGTGTCGATACTTGTGCAGCAGAATTTTCGACCAGCACTGCCTATATGTATTCCACCTACGAAGAAGAGTGCGAATCTAACCCAACCAGCCGTGATAAAATTATGGTGTTGGGTGGCGGGCCTAACCGCATTGGTCAGGGTATTGAGTTCGACTATTGCTGTGTTCACGCGGCCTTTGCTATGCGTGACGATGGTTACGAAACCATTATGGTTAACTGTAACCCTGAAACCGTTTCTACCGACTACGACACTTCTGACCGCCTCTATTTTGAGCCAGTTACCTTAGAAGACGTGTTAGAAATTGTACTTAAAGAACAGCC
>JAAYGA010000292.1 GCA_012727935.1 Pseudomonadaceae bacterium
ATGCTAGATAGTGCCTGCACCCGTGGTGTCATTGCCTTGTTTGCCATTTGGTATTGGATGTTGCTGATGGTTTGATTGGTGCGCACAAAGTCACGCATCTCGATGCCTTGTTTTCGAGCTGTAACTGGAACCCAGGGGGCGGCATTGGCGTACGCACGAACGCTGTCCATAGCGGTGTTCACAGCTGATAGCAGAGCATGTTTGTACTGGTTGCTATACGTGCTGTTTTTTAGATGCTGAGAATAGGCTTTGACCAAGTTCTCATCGACCTGCTCTAGTCTGCTAACTCCTTGTTTTTTAGCGAAGTTTTGAAAATGCTTGAAACGCTTTGCCACAGAATCGACAGTGGCATATGAAAAACGTCCTTTGACGCGCTCGATGTTCAGAATCATCTTTACCGCGAAACTCATATTTCTGCTACCCAATCCAAAATTTCTACTCATGTCCTAGTCCTGTTTATGTTGTGTTTGTTGGTGGCGGAGGCGGGGGAGACAAGTACGGTTAGTTTTACGCGCGCATTCAAGGCTGCGGCAGCCTGTCCTCCGGTTGCTGTAATTTGGTGAGCTTGTGCTCCTCGCGCCCTCCCCAGGGCAGTCAGGTGTTATGCCCGACCAGACGAGTGTTAACGCACGCTGGAACATGCCGTTGCGGCAGTTTCAGAAGGTAACCTTGGCGTTGCGCCAGGCTGTAAGCCTTGTATTTACTGGGCTCTGGAGCTTCACGGGGCTCCTGTTTCTTTGCAAAAAAAGAAACAGGAACTGGGCAAAAACATGAATGCTTCCCGGCCAGCGACGATGACCTGTCGAGACCGTTTATTGCCGCAAATACTGAATGGGTAGGGGTGCAGGCAGGCCATCAAATGGCTGGCACAGCCAAGCAGTGGCATAGGTTGCCGCTGTAGATGAGATAGGAAGTGGCGTTGAGCCAGTGAGGTATAGCAGAGCTGTCCAGCGTGGCGCGGAACGGCTAGAGGTAAGAAAATCGCCGGCGTTTGCCGCTCTATATTTCGGGCGATACAAGAGCTTGGGCATGTTGCCAGCTTCTAACTAGCTAACAATATCTGAATTCTACCGCCAGCTTTCTTCATGTGCAACTACATGGCGCTATTATTTAACCAGCAGGTAACTGATTACTGGGTGCTACATCTGCTAAACCTGCTACAAGCCTTTAATATCAGCTGCTTGCATAAGCTACATTGCTGCTATACAGTTGCAACAAGCTCTGCAGTGTTCAATAAACGTACATAAATCAAAAGTTGAGCTTTTGTGCTTGACAGCATCAATTGAGTGCGGATAATGTCAACTCGTGTCAGACAGTTTTTGTTAGGCACAAGCCTTGTACATCGTGGAAAAAGGCGCTCCATTTGCGGAGTTGATGTTTATTTTTCTTCTCAGGCTTATATTGCCTGCATGCTAGTTTAGTCGAAACTAGCACTTTCCTCTATGCGTAAACTTTGCGTGCCATCAAACTTTCAAACTGGTTTTTTGCAGTTAACTGCTTGGTAGTAGCTTTTATTCGCTTATTTGTCAGCTGATTACCCGCTAGCGCATTATGCGTATTCCTAATCCAATCCGGATTACCGGAGGTTTGGCGTAACCAAAAATACGTCTTAATTTCAAATTTGGTTATTAGGGTTAAATTATGGAAGTTTTGATTGGATATAGCGAAAAAACAACTGATTTACCACGCAAAGAGTTGTTGCAAGTAGATGAGGTGGCAGCAAAATGCGGTATCAGTAAATCTTCTGTTTGGCGTTTAATGCGTGAAAAGAAATTCCCGCAGAGGCATAAAATCGGTCGTATGGCGCGTTGGAGACTCAGTGATTTGGAGGCATGGCTGAATAATCCCTCGGAATGGACTGAGGAGCAAAAGTGATGGCAGATTATAAACTTAGGCGTGCAACGTCAGCACTTTATTATTTAAACCCACATGATCGGGAAGTTTGGCTAAAAGCTGCCATGGCTCTCAAGCAAGAGCATGGGGATGAGGCTCGTTATCTTTGGGAAGAGTGGAGTAAAAAGGCAAGTAATTATTGTCCAAAATCAGCTGAAAGTGTCTGGCGTAGCTGTGG
>JAAYGA010000293.1 GCA_012727935.1 Pseudomonadaceae bacterium
AACTGGACACATAATGGAGAAGGGGAGCACCCTGGGCAAGCGGCTTTTAAGACACTTACAGACATTACCCCTTACACTGAGTATGTCGAGAAATTGCAGGCTTTGGTGATAGGAGAATCAGAAATTTCTGAAATCGATGACGAGCCTGAAATCCAGTACCCCACTTATACTGAAACCGATTTTTTGAATGAAGTTTATATCAATGCGGAAAAGTACGATACATTAAAGGGGCTTCTGCTTCGAAAAAAGAATATCCTTCTTCAAGGAGCACCGGGTGTAGGAAAAACATTTGTTGCTCAACGGTTGGCGTTCTCAATTATGGGTGTAAAGGATAGTAGTCGTGTGAAAATGGTTCAGTTTCACCAAAGCTACAGTTATGAGGACTTTGTCATGGGATACCGTCCCGATGGCAGTGGATTTCGTCTTGCCGATGGTCCTTTTTATAAATTTTGCAAAATTGCTGAAGCTGATGATGACCGCCCATATTTCTTCATTATTGACGAGATTAATCGTGGAAATCTTAGCAAAATTTTTGGTGAAATGTTGATGTTGATTGAGAGCGACAAGCGCGGCGAAAAGAATGCTCTTCGACTTCTTTACAAAGATGAGCAGTTTTCAGTACCTGCAAACATCCACATTATTGGTATGATGAACACTGCAGATAGAAGCCTTGCTATGATTGATTATGCTCTACGAAGACGGTTCGCTTTCTTCGATATGGAACCAGCATTTCAGTCGGACGGATTTAAGGTGCAGCAAACAACGATCCAAAACCCGAAATTTGATGCTTTAGTTTCCGTCGTAGAATCCCTGAACAAAGCCATCAGTGAGGATGCCTCGCTTGGCGTTGGCTTCCGCATTGGTCACAGCTATTTTTGCATAGACAATGTTGTTGACGATGAGTGGTTAAACTCCATTATCGACTACGAGTTGGTGCCGCTCCTAAATGAATATTGGTTTGACGAGCCTTCAACGGCTGAAAGTTGGATAAGCCGGATGAGAGATGCGGTAAATGGCTAAAGCTAATATTCGCGTAAAAAACATCTATTATATGCTCTCTTACGCTTTCCAAACTCTTCGTGAAAATGGATATAGGGATGTTGCGTCAGAAGACTTTGACAACATACACGATTTATTTGCCGCCATACTAATTCGTGGGGTGGGCTCTCAGGTGAAACGTGGTCTTCACAGAGACTACATTCAAAAGCAAGAACCCCTTGCCGGTTTACGCGGGCAAATCAATCTTGCCGAAACCATAAAACAACAAACCCAGCCTCAAGGTAGACTGATATGCTCTTTCGACGAATTTTCACCGGATTCTCCACATAATCAAGCCTTAAAGAGCGTTTTGCTTCTGCTCCTGCATCATGGTAATGTAACGTCTGAGAATAAGAGGGCAATCCGAAAATTGCTACTCTATTTCTCTGATGTTTCTAAAGTCGAACCTGTCTCTATACGATGGGATGCCCTTAAATATCACCGCAATAATGCCTCATATCGAATGCTGTTGGGCATTTGCCGCCTTACTGTTAAAGGTCTGCTTCTGACAACTGAGAGTGGAATTCACAGGCTCTCTGCTTGGCTACAAGGGGAAGAGATGCATCGCTTGTATGAAAAATTCGTGCTGTCATATTTTTTGCGCCATCATCCGGATTATTTTCCAAAGGCAGCCTACATTGACTGGGATATTGAAGAGGAAGGTCACAACCCTCATTTGCCTGTAATGAAGTCTGATATTACGCTCCAAAGCGGAGATAAGCGACTTATAATCGACACGAAATACTATGAACGTGGGACAATGCAGCACAACTCGCTTTACGACAGCAGGACTTATATTTCCAGCAACCTCTACCAGATTTATACCTATGTGAAAAACAGCGATAAGGCTGCTACAGGGAATGTGGCAGGTGTTTTGCTCTATGCAAAAACTGATGAGGTTGTAACGCCAGATGACGACATGATTATCGGGGGTAACCTTATTAGCTTAAGGACGCTTGACCTTAACCAGGATTGGTCGGTTATAACATCCCAGCTGGAAAGTCTCTGCTCTTGGTTAGAAATTACCTGTTGATGAGAGCACGTATCATATCAAACTAAGTTGTAGGTTGGAATCCGCTTTTTTTGCGGACTCCAACATATAGGTTTCAGCGGAGTGGGCAAGAGAAGCCTCGCCGTTCACTTCGTTCCGGCACTTCGTCCGACCTACAGATTAATCAAAGCATTGGAGGCAAGGGCGGGCCCTTGCCCTACGAGGTGTTTCGCTATTCTTTCATACCAACCACTTGATACATCTCCTCTTCATCAATGACAGTTACTGTTTTGACATGTTTGTTGAATATTTGTGCCAGTGCACTCGCCGGCATGAGGTCAAGGGAAACTGCGGAGGCGGGGCC
>JAAYGA010000294.1 GCA_012727935.1 Pseudomonadaceae bacterium
ACTGATTCGACTTACCGGCTGAAATGCCTTTAGAGATAATCGTCGAACGGCTGCCTTCACCAATATGAATCATCTTGGTGCCGGTATCGGCCTGCTGGTAGTTATTAGTCACAGCAACCGAATAGAATTCGCCGACTGAATCTTTACCACGCAAAATGCAGCTGGGGTATTTCCAAGTAATTGCCGAGCCAGTTTCTACTTGTGTCCAAGTAATTTTGGAACGGTCGCCACGGCAATCGCCGCGCTTGGTTACAAAATTATAAATACCACCCAAGCCTTCTTCATCACCCGGATACCAGTTTTGTACCGTTGAATATTTAATGTAGGCATCATCTAGAGCAACCAATTCAACAACCGCAGCATGCAGTTGGTTTTCATCACGCATGGGCGCTGTACAACCTTCTAGGTAGCTAACCTGAGCGCCTTCTTCACAAATGATTAGCGTGCGCTCAAACTGCCCAGTGTTAGCAGCATTAATGCGGAAGTAGGTAGACAACTCCATCGGGCAGGTAACGCCTTTAGGCACAAATACAAAAGAGCCGTCGGTGAAAACAGCAGCATTAAGGGCGGCATAATAGTTGTCGGTTTGTGAAACCACCGTGCCTAGGTATTTGCGCACTAGCTCTGGGTGTTCTTGCACCGCTTCAGAAATCGAGCTGAAAATAACACCAGCTTCGGCGAGTTCTTTTTTAAAGGTAGTGCCTACAGAAACCGAGTCAAAGACTGCATCTACCGCTACGCCTCTAACACCGGCAAGCGCTGCGCGTTCGTGCAATGGAATGCCCAGTTTTTCAAAAGTTTCTAATAGCTTAGGGTCTACTTCATCTAGGCTTTTAGGGGCATTTTTATCTTTAGCACCCGGGGCGGAATAGTATGAAATAGCTTGGAAGTCTATTTTGGGGTATTCAATATTGGCCCAAGCCTGAGGGTCGTGCATCTTTTGCCACAAGGCAAAGGCTTCTAAGCGCCAATCTAGCAACCACTGAGGTTCTTTTTTCTTGCTGGAAATGTAACGAATAACTTCTTCGTCCAGCCCAGGCGGTAGAGTATAACTTTCTATATCGGTTACGAAGCCTTGCTTGTATTCAGTGCTAACAAGCTGCTCCATTTCTTCATTTGCCATGCTGGTCTCCGGACATCATCAAGTCTATTTATGTATTCTTCTTTTACTATTTCTGTGCGATCAAGCTGCGTGCAAGGTGTCACTTGTCAGGCTGTCTGCAACAGGACGTTGCAGCCAGAGCTTACAAGGATGTATTTACGCGTCCTGACTAGTCGGCACCTTGTAATCAGCAGCTGCTGCACTAACCTGCCTCATGTAAATTCAGGGCTTGTATTTGTACCCAAGGCAATTTAATTGACTGGGTTTGTGCCAACTGCGCTAGGGTGACAGAAGCGAGTAACTGGTGAATAGCTTGGGTAACCCGCTGCCAGTTATCGGCCACGCCACAATGGTCTATTCGGTCGCACTGGTGTTCGGCAAGGCTACATTCAGTCATGGCTAGCGGCCCTTCAATAGCAATAATTAAATCGCTGGCTACAATTCGGTGCGCCTCTTTAGCAAGCTGATAGCCACCCTGTACACCACGCTGTGAAACAAGTAACTCTGCTTTAATCAGCATTTTTAGCAGCTTGCTAACGGTTGGTTGAGGTAAACCTAGTTCATCAGCCAGTGCTTTAGTGGTATAAAGGCGCTGCGGCTCTCTTGCCAGTTGTGCCATAATAACCACAGCATAATCCGTTAGCTTACTCAGTCTTAACACAGCTTTTACCTTCCATCTTGCGAATACTTCTAACTTACAAACAACGACCTTTTTAATACCAGACCATTCTAGTACCTTTTCAATTCCCAGTAAAGTAGTCAACTACTCATAAAAAAACCCGAAGCCCTTA
>JAAYGA010000295.1 GCA_012727935.1 Pseudomonadaceae bacterium
ATACGGCTTCTTCTTTGAACGCTTTAGAGTAGGTTTTATATTTACGCTTCTGATTCATCATTCACCTCAAGCTAGACTGGGTCTATTGTCTCTCATTGAAGTGTCTATTGGAATTAGACCAGAACAAACCACTCTCATTATCAAGTTTTCTGATACAAAAAAGTAGCTGCTAGCAATAGCTTAAGCAGAGGCTTTTTTGAAGCAGCACTTAATTAAAGCAGCACTTAATTAAAGAGGTATTTTGAGCTAGGTAGGCGTAAAAATAGAATACCAGATAACAAAAAACTACCCTTTTGGGTATCAGTTATTAGCGAATAAAGAAGATGAAAACAATTGAGAAAAAGTTTTTTTAGCTTAATTCAGTAATGGTGTTATTTCAGTCTAGTAGAAAATAACAGCAATACATTTTGCTAACTATTTGAATTTCAAACTAGGGGATTTTTGTAACGTTTAAATCAGAAGTGGGATTCTGTTTTTAGCTTAAATGCTTGGCTCCCGAAGTAGGACTTGAACCTACGACCAACAGATTAACAGTCTGCTGCTCTACCGACTGAGCTATTCGGGAACGTATGCATTTACTAACTAAAGCGTTGTTTATTTGAGTTGGCTCCCGAAGTAGGACTTGAACCTACGACCAACAGATTAACAGTCTGCTGCTCTACCGACTGAGCTATTCGGGAACGACTTTGCCTAAAAGGCTTTACTCAACAACGCGCTACATTCTAGTTTAAATAATTTTAAGGTCAAGCCCTAAAATAATAAAATGTAACTTTTTAGTTTTTTCAACTAACTAAGCTAGTTAAAAATGGTGGCTATGCCCTGATTTGAACAGGGGACCCCATCATTATGAGTGATGTGCTCTAACCAGCTGAGCTACATAGCCAACGGGTGCGAATTATAGAGACATAGTTAATTTTAGCAAGCCTATTTGCAAAAAATATTAAAAAAAGTGTAAAAAAAATTATTGATTGATTCTTTTTGCTACTTGTTGCACCTGCTAAGTCGTGCCACAGTTGGTGTTAAGTTAAATTACTGTTTTGGTTAAACAAGGAGACGGAAATGGCTAACCTAGATGCATCGCTAAGAGAGCAGGTTCGTATTTTAGGTGAAGGGCTGGGGCGTACCATGAGTGCTGCTCGCGGTGAAGAGTTTTTGGCACTAGTTGAATCTATTCGCACTCTTTCCAAACAGGTTCATCAGGGCGAAGCAACACCAGAAAGCCTTAGTGAAATGTTAGACCAGTTAGATGACGACATGCTGTTGCCTGTAGCGCGTGCTTTTACCCAGTTTTTAAACTTGGCTAATGCGGCAGAACAGCATTATCGCGCGCGTGAACGGGTTGTTGAAGATTACCGTGCTGGTGAACAGCCGGGCATGACTTTACTGCTGAACAAACTTAAAACAGCAGGCTTAGCACCGGAAGTTATTTATAAATCTTTAACCGAACAGCGTGTAGAGCTGGTTTTTACTGCTCACCCCACAGAAATTAGCCGCCGCACTTTAATTCAAAAGTACGATTTATTAGACGACTGCCTAACCGACTATGAGGCCAGTTCCAGCGAAAAAGACCGCCAAGAAGTTTTGCACCGCTTAGAACAGTTAATTGCCCAAGCTTGGCATACCGATGAAATACGCAGCCAACGCCCCACACCGGTGGATGAAGCACGGTGGGGTTTTGCAGTTATTGAAAATTCTTTATGGCAGGCAGTCCCTGCTTTTTATCGCCAGTTAGATGAACAGCTAGTTTCTTTAACGGGTAAAACCCTGCCTTTAGATGCCGCACCCATTCGTTTTGCTTCTTGGATGGGCGGCGACCGTGACGGTAACCCACGAGTGACAGCAAGGGTTACACAGGAGGTTTTATGGTTATCGCGCTGGATGGCTGCTGATTTATATTACCGTGATATTGACCAGCTGCGTGCTGAACTTTCTATGCACGAAGCCAGTGATGCCTTAATTGAGCGCGTAGGCCCAGTGCGTGAGCCTTACCGTGTAATTTTAGGCCAAGTAAGGGAAAGGTTACGCGCTACTTTGGCTTGGTTAAAAGCACAGTTAAGTGGCAAGCCTTATGACGATGAGCGCATTCTTTTTGAAGTGGCAGGTTTACGAGAACCGCTAGTGCTCTGTTATGAATCTTTGTGCCAAAAAGGGATGCGAGTTATCGCCGATGGTTTGCTGCTGGATATTCTGCGCCGTTTATCTACTTTTGGTATGAATTTATTACGCTTAGATATACGCCAAGAAGCACCGCGCCATGCCGAAGCCTTGGCCGAAGCCACGCGTTATTTAGGTTTGGGTGATTATGCCCAGTGGGATGAACAGCGGCGAGTCGATTTTTTACTGCATGAACTAACTAACCCAAGGCCGTTATTGCCAGACCATTGGCCTTGCAGTGATGAAACCCGTGAGGTTTTGGACACTTGTAAAGTAGTGGCGCGCGAACGTGCCGATGCTTTGGGTGCTTACGTTATTTCTATGGCAGCCCAGCCTTCCGATGTGCTTGCTGTTGCTTTGTTATTAAAAACTGCGGGGCTAGAGCGCACCATGCGTATTGCGCCCTTGTTTGAAACGCTAGACGATTTAGAACGTGCGCCCAAGGTGATTAATGGCTTGTTGTCCTTGCCTTGGTATCAGCAATACACCAGCGGTCGCCAAGAAGTGATGATTGGTTATTCTGATTCTGCCAAAGATGCGGGTCAGTTGGCTGCTAGCTGGGCGCAATATCGAGCGCAGGAAGCGGTTACTCGTGTGTGCGCCGAACATAAAGTTCACCTAACCTTGTTTCATGGCCGTGGTGGTACGGTTGGCCGTGGCGGTGGTCCTACTCAAGCGGCGATTTTGGCGCAACCGCCAGGTTCTGTGCAGGGGCGTTTAAAAGTAACTGAACAAGGTGAGATGATTCGCTTTAAATTTGGTTTGCCCGCTTTGGCCGAACGTGCGCTTGAGGTTTACACCTGTGCTGTGTTGGAAGCAACGCTAGCGCCACCCCCTGCGCCCGAAGATGCTTGGCGCTTGTTAATGAATAAAATTGCCAGTGATGCGGTGGAAGGTTATCGCGCTTTGGTTAAAGATAACCCCGATTTTGTGCGTTATTTCCGCCAATTAACGCCTGAACAAGAATTAGCCAAGCTGCCCTTGGGAAGTCGCCCTGCTAAGCGTCGGGGTGGCGGCGGTATTGAAAGTTTAAGGGCTATTCCGTGGATTTTTGCTTGGACACAAGTGCGCTTAATGTTGCCGGCTTGGTTGGGTAGTGATCTTGCGTTAGAACGGGCTTTGGAAAGGGGTGAAACCCAAGCCTTGCGCGAAATGATAGACGGCTGGCCTTTTTTTGCTAGTAATATGAATATGTTGGAAATGGTGTTGGCTAAGGTAGATTTAGCCACCGTTGAAGATTATGAAAATCTGTTAGTTGAAGCTGAGTTAAAGCCTTTGGGTGAATCATTACGCGCCCGAGAAAAACAGTTGGTGGCACGTTTGTTAAGCCTGCTTGAACAGTCGGAATTGTTAGAGCGAGTGCCTTTAACTCAGCAAGCAATTAGTGTGCGTAACCCCTACATTATTCCTTTACATCAGCTGCAATCAGAGCTGTTGGCAAGGGTGAGGGCTTGTGAGCAAGACAAGGTGTGTAGCACTCACCCTGAAATGCTAGAAAGGGCGTTAATGGTGACTATGGCAGGGATTGCTGCAGGTTTACGCAATACTGGCTAGTGCGCTAAACCTTAGTTTTCTGCTATCCTTGGGCGCTAATATTCAGCAAGAGTAACCGTGTATGAGCGCCCAAGACGCTACAATTTTTTTAGCTGCCGCTATTGCTTTTATAATTCCCCTTGCCGGTTATGCCGCGCACCTACACTTTGAAGCCAAGCGCCAAGCTGCTTTGGCTGAAAAAAAGCACGCAGATGAACGCCTGCAAGCACGTAAAAACATCTTAGAAAACCTGTTGCTTTTGGCAACAGCCCTTGAAGACCAGCAGGTAAACCTGACTGAAGGCTGTTTGCGTATTCGGGTGTTTTTAGACTTATTAGATGAAGGCATTCATGTTCACAGCCAAGATTTTGTTGTCTTTGATTGGGTGTATCAAAAAGCCAAACACTTGGCGACTCACCAAGAGCGTTCTAACCTTGCGCCTGAATTAGTTACTGAACAAGACCAGCAACGCCTAGCCATTGAAAAAGAATTTGCTACTCAAATACAAAAAGCTGCTACACAGTTACGCCTTTTTAGCCAACAGCAAGGTAAGCTTGCTACGGCTCCTCTTTTTGTTAATGCTGCTGAGGTTAAGTAACCATGCTACCCATTAACACCATGTTAAAAAACTTTCGCTCAGACCGCCAAAAAGCACGAGCAGCTAAAGCAGGAGGTGCTGCTAGCAAAGGTGCTTTTAGTTTTAATGACCAGTTAATGCAGCAGGTTGCTTCGGGCGGACGGGCTGCATTTAAAGAAGAATTAAACCAGTTGCAAGAGTTAATTGGTAAGGCTGGCGATGCGCTAGAGCGCAACCCAACGGTGGGCAACTTGGAAGTATTTCGAGTGCTCTTGTCTAACTTGGTGGGCAAGGTGGTTAAAGGTGGCTTTCAGGTAGATAGTGTAGGGCCAGGCTGGCACCCAGCAGACCGGCATCAGGTGATACGCCGTATAGATGAAGAAGCAGAAGATTTAATGAATTTAATTATGAGTGAACAAAAAGACCGAGTTGCTATAGCGCGAACGTTAGTGAGTATTAAGGGCTTAGTTATTGATCTAGTATCTTAGTGCGAGTGTCGTAAGAGACGATTATGAATAAACAATCCACACCCCTTCAGCCTTGGCAAAGTGTTGCAGATTTAATAGGCAATACGCCCTTGGTTCGTTTACAGCGGTTGAACGCCGGTAAAAATAATACTTTGCTAGTAAAGCTAGAAGGCAATAATCCGGCGGGTTCTGTTAAAGACCGACCGGCTTTTTCTATGCTGCAACAAGCCCAAGTGCGTGGCGATATTCAGTTAGGTGACACCTTAATTGAAGCCACTTCAGGTAATACCGGCATTGCTTTAGCTATGGCAGCGGCAGTCATGGGCTATAAAATGATTTTAATTATGCCTGCTACCGCTTCGGATGAGCGCAAATGGGCTATGCAAGCCTATGGCGCAGAATTAATTCTAGTTAGTAAAGAAGAAGGCATGGAAGGCGCTAGGGATTTAGCCCTGCAAATGGAACAAGAAGGCAAGGGTAAGGTGCTTAACCAGTTTGGTAATTTAGATAACCCCCTAGCCCACTACCAAACCACTGGGCCTGAAATTTGGCAGCAAACTGCAGGGAAAATTACTCATTTTGTTAGTTCTATGGGTACAACCGGCACCATTATGGGTACTGGGCGCTATTTAAAAGAGCAAAACCCCGCCGTTCAAATTGTTGGCTTACAGCCTTCTGAAGGTGCCAATATTCCTGGTATTCGCCGCTGGCCTAGTGATTACCTACCCAGTATTTATGATGCTAAGGGTGTAGATAAAGTCTTAGATATTACCCAGCAAGAAGCTGAAATAACCATGCGGCGTTTGGCGCTTGAAGAAGGCATTTTTGCCGGTGTTTCATCGGGTGGTGCCGTTGCTGGCGCATTAAAATTAGCGGCTAGTTTAGAAGATGCAGTGCTAGTAGCAATTATTTGTGACCGTGGCGACCGCTACCTTTCCACCGGCGTTTTTGTCGGCCCTGACCAGTAAAAAGTGGTGGAAGATTTATGGTAAAGGTAAGAGATGACCAGCCATTAAACCCTGATGGCAGCGTTAATTTAGACCGCTGGATAGATCACTTACAGTTGGATGTAACCCTAACAGACCCAGCTAGAATTAGAGCCGCAGCCGATTTAGCCGCCGAGCTAGAAAAACGTGCTGAAGCAGAAAAAAGGCAATGGTATGAAGGCGCTAGTAACCTTAGAACCGGCTTAGAAATGGCCGATATTCTAGGTGAATTACGCATGGACGACGACACCCTAGTAGCGGCTATTTTGTACCGTGGTGTGCGTGAAGAGCTAATTAGCCTTGCAGCCGTTGAAAAGCAATTTGGTAAAACGGTGGCTAGGCTGGTTAATGGTGTTCATCAAATGGCTAACATTAGCCAAACTAAAACCAGTGACGCACCTGCTTTTGGGCAGCAACAAAACCAGCTAGAACAGCTGCGTAAAATGTTGGTGGCGGTGGTCGATGATGTGCGCGTGGCGTTAATTAAACTGGCTGAACGCACCTGTGCATTGCGTCAAATTAAAACGGCCACTCGTGAAAAGCGCCTAAAAGTTGCCCGTGAAGTGTTTGATATTTACGCACCCTTAGCGCACCGTTTAGGCATAGGGCACATTAAATGGGAACTTGAAGACCTTTCTTTTCGTTATTTAGAAGAAGACAGTTATAAATACATAGCAAGGTTGTTGGCTGAAAAGCGTATGAACCGTGCTGAATACATTCAAAAAGTTATTCAAGAGTTAACCCTTGCCATTAAAGACCAAGGCATTGAAGGGGCTGATTTGCAAGGCCGCGCTAAGCATATCTATTCCATTTGGCGCAAGATGAAGCGCAAAAAAATCGATTTTTCCCAAGTTTACGATATTCGTGCGGTGCGGGTGTTAGTGCCTGAAGTACGCGACTGTTATGCCGTGTTGGGCATAGTGCATTCTATGTATAAACACATTCCTAACGAGTTTGATGATTACATAGCCACGCCTAAAGACAATGGTTACCGCTCTTTACATACGGCGGTTATTACCGAAGGTGGCAAGGTTTTAGAAGTGCAAATTCGTACCTTTGCAATGCACGATGAGGCCGAGCTAGGTGTCTGTGCCCATTGGCTTTACAAGGGTACCGATGCGGCAAATAAAAGTAATGCTTATGAAGAAAAGATTGCTTGGCTGCGGCAAGTACTTGAGTGGCAAGAAGAAATTGGTGATTTAACCGGCCTGCGTGAAGAGTTGCAGGGCGATATTGCCCCTGATCGTATTTATGTTTTCACCCCTGACGGCCATGTAATTGATTTACCGCAGGGCGCAACACCGATTGATTTTGCCTATCGGGTTCACACTGAAATTGGCCACCGCTGTCGGGGGGCTAAAGTTGGTGGGCGCATAGTGCCTTTAAATTACACCCTTAAAACGGGTGAGCAGGTTGAAATTTTAACCACTTCTGGTGATGGTTCGCCTAGTCGTGATTGGTTAAACCCTGCTTTGGGTTATGTGCAAAGTACACGTTGCAGAGCGAAGATTCAGCACTGGTTTAAGCTGCAAGACAGAGACAAAAATATTGACGGTGGTCGCCAGTTAATTGAAAAAGAATTTAAGCGTTTAAGCCTCGAAGGTTTAGATATGCTGGCCTTGTCTAAAGCACATAACTTACAAAGTGAAGATGACCTTTACGCTGCTTTGGGGGCCGGTGACTTGCGTCCTGGGCAGGTGTTGTCTATGGCGCAGCAGTTGTTTGGTGAAACGGAAGACGTTGACCAGCTAGACAGGTTGTTAACTCGCCCTTCTCATCGTAAAGCGTCGGGTAAAGATGACATAACCATTTTGGGTGTGGGTAATTTAATGACTCAAATGGCTAAATGTTGCCAGCCTTTGCCAGACGATGAAATTATTGGTTACATCACTCTAGGTCGGGGTGTCACCATTCACCACCAAGACTGCCAGAACATTACCCAGCTGCGTACTGAAGACCCGCACAGGTTGGTCAATGTGGAATGGGGCAGTAAAAAAGTGCAGATGTATCCGGTAGATATTCGCATTAAAGCTTGGGATCGTACCGGTTTATTAAGGGATATTACGGTTATTTTAGCCAACGAAAAGGTCAACGTTTTGTCGGTCAATACGCTAACCGATAAAAAAGAAAACCTAGCCAATATTTTAGTGACTTTAGAAGTGCTGGGGCTTGAAGCCTTGGGGCAGGTGTTAAATAAAATTAACCAATTGCCTAACGTGGTAGAGGTGCAGCGTTTTCGAAAAAAAGCTAAAGCAAGTAGCTAATAAAATAGCGATTTAATGGTGAGTGGCTAGGAGATAAGCTTTGGAAAGACCCTATTCTTTACAAGACCTGTTGAACTTAATGGCAAGATTACGTGACCCAAAAACGGGTTGCCCTTGGGATTTAAAACAAACTCGCCAGTCGTTAGTGCCGCACACCCTAGAAGAAGTTTATGAGGTGGTGGAGTGCATTGAAGAGGGCGACGTTGAACACTTAAAAGAAGAGTTGGGTGACCTACTACTGCAAATTATTTTTTATGCACAGTTAGCCCAAGAAGAAGCACGTTATAACTTTGCTGATATTGTTGATCTGTTAACTAACAAATTAGTTACGCGCCATCCGCATATTTTCCCCGATGGTCAGCTGTATGGTTCAAATGTTGTGGCAGCTGAACAAGCGCAAACGCCTGAAGAAGTTAGCCAGTTATGGCAAAAGGTGAAGGCTGCAGAGCGCAAGTTAAAAGGTGAACAGCCAGATGAATCTTTGTTAGCGGGTGTGCCGCTGAATTTACCTGCCATGACCCGCGCTGTAAAGCTGCAAAAACGTGCCTCTAAGGTAGGGTTTGATTGGAGTGACCCTTTGTTGGTGCTAGATAAAATGGAAGAAGAACTTGCCGAAATTCGTGAAGCCCTAGCAGGCGGTAAGCAAGAAGAAGTAGCTGCCGAAATCGGTGACTTTATTTTTGCTAGCGTTAACTTGGCAAGGCATTTAAACGTAGACCCAGAAAGTGCCGTACGCAGCACTAACCGTAAATTTGAAAAACGCTTTAAAACCATTGAAGCCTTGTGCTTAACCCAAGGCACGCCTTTAACCTTGGCTAACCAAGCCGACCCCAAACAGCGCATTGACTTGCAGCAGTTAGACGCTTATTGGGAAGAAGCTAAGCGTCGCGAAAACCACTAGCTGGTAAAAGTAAGCTGGTAAAAAACAGGAAGTAAGGGATGCGTTTTTCACTTAAAAACTGGATTATCTTTGGTTGTTTTTTACCCCTGTGGTTATTAAGCCTTGCAACGGGTGGCTGGTTATTAAATGCCCATTTTAAAGCTTTAGATGAACAGCTATTAGACCGTGGCCAGTTGATGCTTAAAAATTTAAGTTCTAGGCTGGCGCTAAGCCTTAAGCAGCTTGAATCGTTAAGTGAAGTTAGGTCTTTGGCAGAGCAGCTATTAGAAAGCAGGGATGTACGGGCTTTTTCTCTTTACGATTCTCGACAAGTAAGCCTGTTACATGCCGGCCCTAGTATGCGTCCTTTACAATTAAACCCTAGTTTACGTTGGCAGCTGCAAGCTCAGGTTGCCAAAGAAGAAGAAACCCTGCGCTTTATTCAACCCATTTATGATCTGCTTAGTTATGAGCAAGGCAGTAGTCGTCAACGTTTAGCCAGCCAGCAGAAGGTATTGGGCTGGGCAGAATTAGAACTTAGCCTTACGCCTTTACTCTTGCATAAATACCGGCTGCTATTAATTAGTGGTGGCCTAGTGACGGGCTTATTTTTACTTAGCTTATTACTAACCCATTACCTAGTGCGTTATTTACAGCAGCGTTTAGAAAATGCCCGTGTTTTATTATTAGCTGTTTCAGAAGGCCATTACGCACCCAGCTACCAAGCTTCAAATGTGGTGGAAATAGAAAATTTTGAGCTGGGTTTAATCGCTATGGTTAAACAATTAGCAGAGCGTGAGGAGGGGTATCGTAATGCCATTGAAGAAGTGCATGACGATGCATTACGCAGCTTAGAAACCATTGAGATTAAAAATATTGAGCTAGACCAAGCACGTAAAGATGCTTTACATGCCAGCCGCATTAAATCTGAGTTTCTAGCCAATATGAGCCATGAAATTCGTACGCCTTTAAATGGCATTATTGGATTTTCTAACCTTTTATCGCGCACCCAAATAGACCCACGCCAAAAAGAATACATTAATCATATTCTGGGTGCGTCAGAAACCATGCTTGGTATTATTAACGACATTCTCGATTTTTCTAAAATTGAAGCGGGCATGATGGTGCTAGAAGAAGCACCCTTAGATTTGCGCCAACACCTAGATAACTGCCTAGCCATGTTTGCACCGGCGACTCACCGACAAAACATTAATTTATTAGGCATGGTTTATGACGATGTGCCGCTTAAAGTGAACGCAGACCCACTTAGATTAAGGCAATTAATTAGTAATTTATTAAGCAATGCACTGAAGTTTACCCAGCAGGGCGAAGTAGTGCTGCGCGTGATGTTGGACGATACTAACGACTTAATGGGTACAGATGAGCTAGCCATTCCTGAAATTGGTAAGTCTTGTTTTATTAAATTTTCAGTGAGTGATACTGGCATAGGTTTAAGTGAAGGCCAGCGCCAGAAGTTGTTTCATGCTTTTACCCAAGCCGACACCACCCAAACACGCCAGTTTGGTGGCACAGGTTTAGGCTTAGCCATTTGTAAACAGCTAGTGCAGCAGATGGGTGGGCAAATTGACTTAGAAAGCGTGGAGGGTGAGGGTTCAACTTTCTGGTTTTCTTTGCCCTTGCCTGTGTTAGATGCAGCACCTGAAGTAACGCCTTGGTTGGTGGGTAAAACTTTTGGCGTGTTGGAAAGCCACCGTTTAACTAACCAAGCTTGGTCGCACCAGTTACGCACTTGGGGAGCGCAAGTAGAAAGTTGGGATAGCCCCGATAAAGTGCCAGAAAACCTTTGTTTAAAAGATGTGGCAGCAGTGCTGGTAGGAATGGATGCCTTGCAAGTAAAGCAAAAACCTTGGCTGGAATGTTTAAGTCGGCTGCGTGAAAAAAAGTTGCCTAACTTGTTGTTAGTTAATACTTCTGAACCTGAAATTCATGCCTTTTTACGCCGACAAAGTGCAGGGCAGTTATTCACCAAACCTTTAGCTAGCCCACTTTTAAAGCAGGCGGTGCAAGATTTATTAGACCCCACGGCTGGGCAGGCCGATCAGCAGGCAACACCAGCTAAAGTGAAATCGGCGGTTGTTTTGGTAGTGGATGATACGCCATCTAATTTGTTGCTTTTAGTCACCCTATTAAAGCAAATGGGTTTTGAAACTTTACAGGCCACCAGTGGTGAAGAGGCGGTGCGTTGCGTTAAGCAGCAGAGTGTCGATTTAATTATGATGGATATTCAAATGCCCGGTATTTCAGGCATTGAAGCCACTCAGCAAATTCGTGCTTTAGGTTATCAGTGCCGCACTTTACCCATTATTGCCTGTACTGCCCATGCTGCTGTTGAAGAAAGGTCGGCTTGGTTACAAGAAGGCATTAACGACGTATTAATTAAGCCCATTAATGAAAAAGTAATGACTGACTTGTTACTGCGTTGGCTAGGTGATCGTTTTACCTTAGAGCAAAGCTCTAGCCCTTTATTGGAAATTAATCATAGCGAAGAATCTTGGCAAAGCTGCCCAGTTGATCATGAGTTAGGCATTAAACTGGCCATAGGGAAGGCCGAGGTTGCTGATGAGTTACTAGGTTTACTTTTAGCCAGCTTAAATGACAGTAGGGAAGCCTTAGAATTGGCGCTAAGAAACCAAGATGACAAGGCTTTATTAGAAGCAGTGCATCGCCTGCACGGTGCCAGCCGTTATTGTGGCGTTGTTGATCTTGCTCAAACCACTGAAGCCTTAGAAACCCAGTTAAAAGCAGGCCAACAACAGTTGGTGGCTAGTAGCTTAGAGCAGCTTTTTTATGAGATAGACCGGCTGCAAGATTGGCAGGATCGAGACTATTCCCCCAGCTGGCACCAACAAAAGTCAGCCCTTTAGTTATTCCTAGTTATTTTTCTTGCCACTTAACCTGTCTAGTTTTTGCTTATTACTTAACCTGTAAAGTTAGGTTCTAAGCAGCGAATTAGCCGAGAAACTTTATCTAAGGTTTCTTGGTATTCTTGTGCGCCATTAGAATCGGCCACTAATCCTCCACCAGCAGAAATGTGTAGCTGGCCTTGGTAAGCAATAAAAGTGCGTATGGCTATATTAAAATCGATGCCACCACGCCTATCAAAATAACCGATAGACCCACAATAAACACTGCGCTGGCAGGGTTCGAGTTGATCAATAATTTGCATGGCACGTAGCTTAGGTGCGCCAGTGATGGAGCCACCTGGAAAACTGGCTTTTAATAAATCTAGGCTGTCTTTTCCTTTGGCAAGTTGCCCTGTAATACGGCTAACTAAATGATGAACATTGGTGTAGCTTTCTAGCGTAAACAAGTTGGGTACTTGAATGCTACCTGGCTGACAAACCCGCCCCAAATCATTCCTTAACAAATCAACTATCATTAGGTTTTCAGCTTGGTCTTTCTTGCTGTTAAGCAGCGCTTCAGCCAGTTGTTGATCTTCTTGCTGAGTTTTCCCTCTAGGGCGAGTGCCTTTAATGGGTTTGGTTTCTACTTCACCTTTAGCCGTTGCTTGTAAAAACCTTTCTGGTGATAAAGATAAAATAGTAGCATCACCAAAATCCATAAAAGCAGAAAAGGGTGCGGCTATTTGTTGGCGCAATAATTGCCAAGCTTGGTAAAGGTCGCCTTGGTAGCTGGCGGTAAAACGCTGGGCTAGGTTAACTTGATAACAGTCGCCACTGGCTAATAAAGCTTGTACCTGAT
>JAAYGA010000296.1 GCA_012727935.1 Pseudomonadaceae bacterium
ACTATGTTCTTGCCTGAAGAAGATAAGGTTTCTTATAGCCGCCGTTATTTATTAAGCCGCATTACTTCTGCCTATGGCGGTCGTATTGCTGAAGAAATGTTCTACGGTGCAGACGGTGTTTCTACTGGTGCATCCAATGATATTCAGCAAGCCACTAAAATGGCGCGCAATATGGTCACCAAATGGGGCTTATCTGACAAAGCTGGCCCTGTGCTTTATAGCGAAGAAGAAGATAGCCCCTTTATGCAAGGCGGTGGTGGCGGTGGCGGCGGTATGAGTGTTGGTGGTGATACTGCTAAGCTGCTTGATGCTGAAATTAGAAAAATTTTAGACGATTGTTATGAAGAAGCTGTGCGCTTGTTAGAAGAAAACCGTGATGCCATGGAATTGATGAAGGATGCTTTAATGGAATATGAAACCATTGATGCCAGCCAAATCGACGACATAATGAAAGGCATTAAGCCACAGCCACCTAAAGATTGGGGTGATGATGGCGAAGGTGGTCTTAAGGTTTATGACAGCGTGGGTGGCGAGCAGGATGCCACTAAAGATGAAGAGCAAAAACCAGACCTTAAGAAACCAGCCGACCCGCTAGGTGGTTCGGTTCACTAAGGTATCATTTGTTAAGCTTTTAACCCCGCCAAGGCGGGGTTTTCTTTAAGTGCGAGTTTTTAATTAATCGTTATGTTAAGTAAAACATTCCCCTCGTTGAAATTACATCAGCCGCAAATTATGGGCATTCTTAATGTAACACCTGACTCTTTTTCTGATGGTGGTCGTTACGCTTCGGTAAATCTAGCGGTTCAGCAAGCCCTACAAATGGCAGCAGAAGGCGCTGCGTTTATAGATATTGGTGGTGAATCGACTCGCCCCGGCGCTGAGGGCGTAGGCGAACAAGAAGAGTTGGACAGAGTTCTGCCCGCATTAGAAGCACTTAAAAAAGAATCGGCAGTGTTGGTTTCAATTGATACTAGCAGCCCAAAACTGATGTTAGAAGCCGCCAAGTTAGGTGCAAACTTATTAAATGATGTGCGCTCTTTTACCCGTGAAGGAGCGCTAGAAGCGGCGGTAGCAACAGGCTTACCTATTTGTATTATGCACATGCGTGGCGAACCTTCGTCTATGCAGCAGCAGGCCGATTATATTGATGTGGTGGCAGAAGTAAAAAGCTGGCTCAGTTCTCGTTTACAAGCCTGTGTTGCTGCTGGCATTGCACAAGAAAAAATTCTATTAGACCCAGGATTTGGATTTGCCAAGCGACTGCCGCATAATCTAACGCTTTTAGCTAGCTTAAATAGGCTGCTGAGTTTAGGTCAGCCTTTACTAGTGGGCATGTCAAGAAAGCGAATGCTAGGCGAAATAACTGGCAAGCCTGCGTTAGAGAGGGATGCCGCAGGAATAGCAGCACATTTGTTAGCGGCTCAACAGGGTGCTAGTATTTTACGGGTTCATTCCGTCGCTGGCCTGAAAGATGCCTTGCAGGTATGGCAGGCAGTCCAGCAAGCTTCTAGCCTTACTTAAAATGCAGGAACACTATGAATAGAAAATATTTTGGTACCGATGGTATTCGTGGGCGAGTAGGCGAGCATCCAATAACGCCAGATTTTGTGCTAAAGCTAGGTTGGGCTGCGGGTAAAGTTTTTGCTAAACAGGGTAAGAAGCGTATTTTAATTGGTAAAGACACGCGCCTTTCTGGCTATATGTTTGAATCAGCGCTTGAAGCGGGGCTTTCTGCGGCAGGGGTGGATGTTTATTTACTAGGCCCTATGCCAACCCCAGGAATTGCCTATTTAACGCAAACCTTCCATGCCGATGCGGGCATTGTTATTAGCGCTTCGCACAATTCATTTGAAGATAACGGCATTAAGTTCTTTTCCAGAAGTGGTGAAAAACTGCCCGATGAAGTGGAGCTGGAAATAGAGTCTTGGTTAGACAAACCCATGGAAACGGTTGCACCAGCGCTCTTGGGTAAAGCACGGCGCATTAATGATGCGGCGGGTCGTTACATAGAGTTTTGTAAAAACACCCTACCTTTTAATGCCAGCCTGCAAGGTATGTCGTTGGTTGTGGACTGCGCTCACGGTGCGACTTACCACATAGCACCTGAAGTGTTTAACGAGCTAGGCGCTACGGTTGATGTGATTGGCGCTAAACCCGATGGCCTAAATATTAACAAGGGTTATGGTTCGACCAACCCGCGCGCACTGCAAGATAGAGTGTTAGAAGTGGGTGCTGATCTTGGTATCGGCTTTGATGGTGATGGCGACCGGCTGGTTATGGTTACCCACACTGGACGGCTGTTAGATGGCGATGACCTACTTTATATTCTTGCCAAAAACTTACAAAGTAAAGGCCAGTTACAAGGCGGTATTGTTGGCACAGAAATGAGCAACCTTGGCTTAGAGCTGGCTTTAAAAGAAGCCAATATTCCTTTTGTGCGTGCTAAGGTAGGCGACCGCTATGTTATGGCCGAGCTACAAAAGAATAACTGGCTAGTGGGCGGTGAAAACTCGGGTCACTTGGTTTGCCGTCATGTGCAGTCAACCGGTGACGGCATTGTTGCTGCGCTGCAAGTCTTGCAAGCCATTCAAGAAGCTGATGGCCAGATAGAAGCCTTGTTACAAGGCATGAAAAAAATGCCGCAAAGCTTGGTGAATATTCGTACTG
>JAAYGA010000297.1 GCA_012727935.1 Pseudomonadaceae bacterium
ATTCAAGGTTTGGTACGCGAGCGTATGTCGGCGCACGCTTACCCGCGTGAAATTGAATTTGTTGATGCGCTACCTAAAACGCCCAGCGGTAAAATTCAGCGTTTTATGCTGCGTAAGCAAGCCGAAGAAGAAGCTAAATCCTAAATTGTTTTTAAACTAAAACAGACCGCCACTTAACTAAAAAATAGATTAAGTGAGCGGTTTGTTAGTTACTAGCTAAGTGAAAATAGAGAGATTCCAGAATGAAAATTAAACAGCAAACTTTTTTAATTACTGGCGGTGCATCAGGTTTGGGTGCTTCCACGGCTGAATATTTAGTTGAACGTGGCGCACAGGTTATTTTGGCTGACTTAAATGCCGATGCTGGCGCTGCTATGGTGGCAAAACTAGGCGCAGACAAAGCTGCTTTTAGCCGTTGCGATGTGACCTCTGCCCAAGAAGTACAGGCTGCGGTAGATTTAGCTATTAGTAAGTTTGGCGGCCTTTCAGGTGTGATTAATTGCGCTGGTATTGTTGTTGTACAAAAATTATTAGACCGTGATTTAAACCCTGCCGATTTAGATGCTTTTGCTAAAGGCGTAAATATTAACCTAGTAGGTAGCTTTAACGTGGCACGTTTGGCAGCTTCTGCTATGGCTAAATTGCCTGCCCAAGAAGATGGTGAGCGTGGGGTAATTATTAATACTGCATCCATCGCTGCTTTTGATGGTCAAGTTGGTCAGGCCAGTTATGCTTCTTCAAAAGGTGGTGTGGTTAGCCTAGCTTTGCCTTTAGCACGAGAATTAGCACGCCACGGCATTCGTGTGATGACCATTGCCCCTGGAATTTGTGGCACGCCCATGATGGATGGTATTCCTGAGGAAGCACGCCAGCAATTAGAGGCGGGTGTACCTTTTCCTAAGCGTTTAGGTAAGCCAGAAGAATTTGCTTCTTTGGTGGCGCATATTATTGAAAACACCTATTTAAACGGCGAAGTTATCCGTATGGATGGCGCTATTCGTATGGTTTAAACCGTTTAAAATTAAACTGGCTTAAAGACAAATAATCAAAAGTAAGTAATTAAAGGTAAGTAATATGAATTTTGAGCTGACTGAAGAGCAGGCAATGATTCAAACGGCAGCTAAGCAGTTTGCTGAAGGGGTATTAGTGCCTAAAGCTGCGGAGTTGGATTTAACCTCTGACCCTGAAATATTAAAAAGCCATTTAAAGCAGTTAGCCGAACAAGGTTTTATGGGCGTTAATATTGCCGGTGAATACGGTGGCACAGAAGCAGGTACTATTGCTTTTTCTTTAGCCATTACAGAATTAGCTCGGGCTTGTGCTTCAACAGCTGTGGCTGTTTCAGTTAGCAATATGGTGGCTGAGCTAATTCAAGCCATAGGTAGCGAAGCGCAAAAAAACTATTATTTACCTAAGCTGTGTTCTGGCGAGTTTGCGGCGGGTAGCTTTTGTTTAACCGAAACTGAAGCCGGTTCTGACCCAGCTGCCATGAAAACCCGTGCTGTAAAAGAAGCCGATGCTTGGGTATTAAATGGCAGTAAGGTATGGATTTCTACCGCTGCTTTAGCTGGCGTTTATGTGGTTTGGGCAGTGACCAACCCAGATGCACCCAAGGGTAAGGGGATTTCTTGCTTCTTGGTGGAGGGCGATAACCCAGGTGTAACGGTCGCCAAACCTGAAAAGAAAATGGGTCAAAAAGGTTCAGGTACCCATGAAGTTATTTTTGAAGATTGTCGCATTCCCTTAGATGCAATTATTGGTGAAGAAAACCAAGGCTTTAAAATTGCTGTGACTGAATTGTGTGGCGGGCGAATCGGTATTGCTTCACTTGCCTTGGGCGTTGCTAACGCAGCCTTAGACTATGCCCGCGATTATGTAAAAGAGCGCAAGCAGTTTGGTAAGCCATTGGCTGAATTTCAAGGTTTACAGTGGATGCTAGTCGACAATTGCACAGAAATGGAAGCTGCCCGTTTATTAACCATGCAAGCTGCAGCGCTAAAAGATGCAGGCAAACCTTTTGCAGTCCAGGCTTCTATGGCTAAGCTAATGGCGACCGAAAAAGGCAATAAAGCTTGTTATGATGCCTTACAGCTTCTAGGTGCAAATGGTTATATGCAAGATTTCCCACTAGAGCGTTATGCAAGGGATATTCGTGTGACTAGCATTTATGAAGGTACTAGCGAAATTCAAAAAGTGATTATTGGCAGAAGCTTGTTTAGTAGCTAAGTTTTTTACATCGCCTTTTTTAAAATAATTATTAAAAAGGGCGATGTAAATATTTTAAAAGAGTGATTTAGGGGGTTGTAAGCGCAATAGGAAGTAGGTTGTTTTTACGTGCATAATGTTCAAGGCGACCGTCTTTTTTGATTGTGTTCTGGTCTAATTCCAATAGACACTTCAATGAGAGACAATAGACCCAGTCTAGCTTGAGGTGAATGATGAATCAGAAGCGTAAATATAAAACCTACTCTAAAGCGTTCAAAGAAGAAGCCGTA
>JAAYGA010000298.1 GCA_012727935.1 Pseudomonadaceae bacterium
AGAGTTGTTTGCTGCTTCAGAACAGCTAGATCAAAACAGCAAAACCTTGCTCGATGAATCTAATCGCCAAGAGTCCATGACAACACAATTAGTAGCTGCACTAGAAGAAATGAATAGTGCAATTCACGAGGTTGCACAAAATACCGTTTGGGCTTCTGAACGAGCTGAAGCAGCGGTTGAACAAACCGATGAAGGACGCGAACAAGTTGAAGCTAGCCAGCGCACCATTGACCAGTTAGAGCAAGAGGTAGTAGATACTGCCAAGATAGTTTCTGAATTAAACAAGCAAACCGAAGAAATCGATCAGGTGCTTACTATAATCAGCAATATAGCTGAGCAGACTAACTTGCTAGCATTAAATGCTGCAATAGAAGCAGCCAGAGCCGGTGAGCATGGCCGTGGTTTTGCGGTAGTCGCTGATGAAGTTAGGTCTTTAGCAGGTAACTCACAGCAGGCTGCGGGTAGCATTCGTGAGAAAATTGAAAGCTTCCGACATGCTGCTCAGCAAGCTTTAGAGAAAATGCAGCACTGTAGTAACTTTGCTGCTGAAGGAACGGTTAGCTCACGCGAATCAACGGCACGCTTTAACCAAACCGCTGATTCTACCCGTGAAATTTTAGGTTTAAATCAGCAAATTGCTACCGCAACTGAAGAACAAAGTGCGGTGGTGTCTGAACTTAACCTTACTTTAAACCAATTAAATGACGGTATTCGTGGTGTGACCAGCAACGCACGTGATACTGCTTCCGCTTCTGCTCAGTTAACTGAGTTAGCGCAGACGCTTAGAAAAGAAGCCAGTCACTTTAAGGTTTAGTTTTTAGAGTTTAAAATTTAAAGCCTGCGATATAGCTAAAAAGCTAAAAAAGCCTCTAATTAGAGGCTTTTTTAGTTAGAACATACCTAATTCTAACTGCGCATCTTCCGACATCATTTGGCGTGACCAAGGTGGATTAAAAACAATTTCAGTATTCACTGAACTTAAATCTTCAGCACCTAATAGCTTGCGCCTTGCATCGGCGGCTATCACTTCACCCATACCGCAGCCTGGCGCGGTGAGTGTCATTTTAATGTTAAGCATTTTACGGCCATCAATTAAATCATCAACTTTCATACCATAAACTAAACCAAGATCAACAATATTAACGGGGATTTCTGGATCAAAACAGGTACGTAACTGATCCCAAGCAAAGTCCATTATTTGCTCATTGCTTGCGCCTTTAGCTAAAACTGGCTGTTTAAGGCTGGGCATGCCTAAGGTATCAAGGTTAATGCCTTTAATCATGTACATACGGCCTTGATGACCTACGCTGACCGTACTGCCCTTGGCCTGCATAATTTCTACTTCTTCACCTTCGGGCAAACTAATGGTTAAGCCAAAAGGCACTGAAATAACTTCCGTTTCACGCAAAAGGTTTAGCTTGTCGCCTTTTTTTACCTGACTCATACCTTAACCTGACACATAAATAACTCCTGCCTATTTAAATCGGTATTTCCCTTAAATCAGCATTTCCCTAACCCGTTTAATGGCTGCTACAAAAACGTCCACTTCTTCTAAAGTGTTGTAAGCCGCAAAAGAAACTCGGGCAGTAGCCGCTACGCCTAGGTGTTCTAACACTGGCATGGCGCAATGGTGGCCAGTACGCAAGGCAACGCCTAGCTGATCGGTGAGTAAGCCTATGTCTTGGGCATGAGCGCCTTCAAGCACAAAAGAAATAACGCCTACCTTGCCTTTTGCTTCGCCAAGAATACGCAAACCCGGTAATTCAGCTTTCATCTGCTGGGTGGCATAGGTTAATAGCTGGTTTTCCCAAGCACCGATGGCATCGGCACCTATTTTTTGCATCCAGTCCACCGCTGCGCCTAAACCTATAGCGGCAGCAATAGCAGGTGTACCGGCTTCAAACTTGTGCGGCAATTTAGCGTAGGTGGTTTTTTCAAAAGAGACGTGCTCAATCATATCGCCACCACCCTGCCAAGGTGGCATGGCTTCTAATAACGCTTCTTTGCCATAGAGCACACCGATACCCGTTGGGCCATACATTTTATGCGCTGAGAACACATAAAAGTCGGCATCCAAAGCTTGTACATCCACCTTTTGATGCGGCACGCCCTGCGCTCCATCAACCAAGACAGGAATACCTAAAGCATGCGCAGCAGGAATAATTTCATCCAGCGGCGTGACTGTGCCCAAAGCATTAGATACTTGTGTAATAGCTAGGAATTTAACCTTAGGCGTTAGCAGCTGGAAAAATGCTTCCATATCTAAGCTACCATCGGCCAAGATAGGAATAATCACCAGCTCTATGCCCAGTTGTTCACGCAGCATTTGCCAAGGCACGATATTGGCGTGGTGCTCAAGCATTGACAGCATGACTTGATCACCGGCTTTTAAATTCGCCCTACCCCAGCTTTGCGCCACCAAGTTAATGCTTTCAGTGGTGCCACGGGTAAAAATAATTTCTTTACTTGAAGCCGCATGAATAAAACCTTGTACCTTTTCACGTGCTAGTTCGTGGGCATCGGTTGCTTCTTGCGAAAGCGTATGCAGACCACGGTGAATATTAGCGTTGGTGTTACGGTAATAATCATCCATTGCCTGAATAACTGCCAAAGGCTTTTGGCTAGTTGCGGCATTG
>JAAYGA010000385.1 GCA_012727935.1 Pseudomonadaceae bacterium
ACCTACAGGCGCACACGATGCTTATAATAAGGGGGATAAGGTAATATTTGAAGGTGAAGTTTATGAATCTACTATAGATAATAATACTTGGTCACCAACTGATTATCCTTCATCTTGGAAATTTCCAGAATAACACCGCAATAGATGTGTTTTTTATGTAAATAATGGTATTAGATAGAATATAAAACAACCACTGGCTAAATGTCAATGGTTGTCTTTTTTTTTTTACCTATATACCTTCTAATGCCCCATCTACTCTTTGGATTGTAATTCATCCCAAGACTTTTTCAACTCTTTCAACTCTTTCAACTCTTTCATTCTAAGGGCATCTTTATCAATTTCTATTGTTCTCCTAACTATTAGTGTCACATACATTATAATCCCAGAAAATACAATCACGCCTATTGTAAATATTGTTGGTGATAGGACTATCCACCAAGACCAGCTAATTACATTTGACAATTTTAACCCTGCAAATATTGCAGTTAATAGGTTTATTAAAAATACCAAATCTTCATCCCCCTTTTATCTCTTATATTCCAAATAGCTTTTTAATGAACCATATTCCAAGTAATGCAAGTAACCATAATCCACCACTAGTTATTATCAATACGATATTTAGTAACCAAAATAATAATCTTCCCATAATATACTCCTTTCTAGGGTAAACTTACCCTAAATAACTAATCTCAAGTGTTACAATCCTCTTCCACTAATTCCAAATCACTCGCTTTTGGTTTATCTATCGTTAATATGCCCTCCCTCATGCAACCATCACGATATACTGTTATACCTTTTAAATTATGTTTCCAAGCTAATGTATATATTCTTTCTACATCTTCCACTGTAGCCGAGTTTGGGAGATTTACAGTCGATGATATTGCACTATCTACATTTCTTTGGACTATACCTTGAAATTTTATCCTATCTTGATATTCTATATCATGACTTGTTACAAAATATTCTGGCAGTTCACTTTCTTTGGTAATTCCAGCAAATTCCATATAATCCCTAACTATTTGAGAATAAACCTTATAATTCACATCTTCTCCATCACCTAGACTTTCAGACCTACGATTATGAGATAGTGCAAATATAGGTTCTATCCCACCACTAACTCCAAACATAGTAGATATACTACCATTTGGTGCTATGGACAATAGTTCTGAATTTCTAAGTCCATATCTACTTACCATTTCAATAGTATCATCCCAAGCTACAGATTGTAAGAACTTAGACTCTAATACCTTATCACTATACTTTGGATATGAACCCCTCTCTTTTGCTAATAGTGAACTAGCTTGTATGGACTTATTGATTAGCAAATTTACTATATCATCCATCATTATAATGGAATTAATATCCCCATATTTAATACCCATTTTAATAAACATATCGGCTATGCCCATGATACCAATTCCAAGTTGTCTATAATCTCTTGCTACTTGCTTATGTCCCTCCAATGGTAGATATTCAATCCCCTCTTCCAATAAGTCATCCATATATCTCACTACTTCAAATATATCCTTTTCAAATGATTCCTTATCAAATGTAGCAGAATCCGTAAAAGCATGATTTATATACTCTGATAAGTTAAAACTAGCTAGTAAACAACTACCATCTTCTACTAATGCCTTCTCTGCACATGGATTCACTGCACTATATACGAAATATTCAACTTCACTATTCAAATGATAACCTTGTATTCTATCCCAAAATAACATTCCTGGCTCTGCCATTTTCCAATTATTCTCTGCAATTTTTCTAAATAACCTCTTAGCAGAAACAGTTTTCTCAATAATTTCTCCAGTAGATTCTACTTGAAAGTGCAATTTCCAATCTTCATCACTTTCTACTGCTCTCATAAAATCATCAGTAATCATTATTGAAATATTGGCAAAATTCACTTTATCCAAATCAGATTTCACATCAATAAATTCTTCAATATCTGGATGACCTATTGGTAAAGCTAACATTAACGCTCCTCGCCTTCCAGATTGTCCTATTAACCCAGTAGTTAAGGAGTATAAGTCCATAAATGATACTGCCCCAGTAGTTTCATTAGCACTATTGTTTACTGATGAACCTCTTGGTCTTAAATTCTCTAAAGTGAACCCCACCCCACCACCCATAGAATAAGTCCTAGCAATATCTCTAGCAACTTCAAATATACTTTCCAAGTTATCTTTCGGGGGAGTATTTACAAAGCAATTTGAATAACACACCTTCTTACCCTTTTCATTTAATCCCCTATGTGCCAATATCCTTCCTGCTGGACTAAATTTCTTTTGTTGGATTAATTTTCTTATATACAAATTACCACCACTAACTCTATCTAAGAACTCCCCAAAACTTTCATTTTCAAATCTATACTTCTTCTCATATATATCTTTTTGTAACTCTGTCATTTCCCACATCTTATTTCTTTCTTTATTTCTTTCACTTCTATAAATAATGTATCTTTTGGCAACATCGAATCTCTTTTTATCCATTAAAGAATTTTCTACTAAGTCTTGAACTTCCTCAATATTAAGTGGCTCGACTCTTCCTTTGGATATGTGATATATTTCTTCTGCTATTTTACCAGCCATAAATAAATCTACACCTAATTCAGTTTCACTCATAGCTTTTGTAATAGCGTGATATATTTTCTCACTTTCAAATGGTACAATTTCACCATTCCTTTTAATTACTTTCATTTAATCAACTCCTTTAATATTATGTCCTTTGGTAGAAAATCGCTACAAAAATAACTACTACTAAAT
>JAAYGA010000390.1 GCA_012727935.1 Pseudomonadaceae bacterium
ATCAGTCGCTGGAATTACTCGGCTATATTTCTGACTATTCCGCCAAATTTTCGAAAATGTCACTTTCTGAATATGCGCAACACAGACAAAAGCCAATCAATGAAGTAGCTAAACACTTTGCACAATCGTGCCGCAACGGCTGGACATCTCCAGGAACGGAACAGGTCAAAGCGATCAAAAACCAAAAATCACTGGCTTTTTACCTTTCGAAATACATAACAAAGAATTCAGCATCCGATCAAGATGTAGATGAGGAAAGACTGGCGTCTTTCGGGCGTTCGTGGTCACGGTCGCAATCCTTGTCTAAAATAAAATACGTCACCCGCTGGGATTGGGATTCGATCAAATTTCACGTTGAAAAATTGTCCAAAAAAAAGAAATTCATCAATAAACGTATATTTGATTATTGTACTGTCTATTATTTCGATTTACGCCGTGCTACTTCGGAATTTATCGGGTGGATAACCAAACATATGAGAAGCCTCGGCTATTCTTACGGTTACCAGGTTTCAGGATTCAGTTAACAACCTTTTAAAAGACAAAATATGAAAGTACTTGTGCAATTTTCAGGCGGGAAAGATTCCCAGGCTTCCCTCATTTGGGCGGTTAACAAATACGGTAAAAAAAACGTGGTTGCGGTCTTCTGTAATACACACTGGGAACACGAATTGACATATAAGCATATAGATTACGTTGTTCAGGATCTCGGTGTGCAACTTGTTACCCTTGACTCCGTCGGGTTTCTACAGCTTGCGAGGCAAAAGAAACGTTTCCCATCTGTTATGGCACGTTTTTGCACGGATCACTTAAAAATCAGGCCTTTCATTGATTTCCTACTGGATAATGTCTCAACTAATGTTATTATTGTTCAGGGTATCAGAGCGCAAGAATCGCAATCCCGTGCGAGGATGTCAGCCCAATGTTCTTATTTCCGCTATTATGTTGAGCCGTTCGGGCACGACCGCCACGGAAAGCCTAAAACGCATAGCTACAGAAAGAAAGATGTACTGGCGTGGCGTGCTGTATATGCCGATGACGTTATCAGACCAGTTTTTGACTGGTCTGGTCAAGAGGTAATCGACTACATTCTCGCCAATAATCAGAAGCCTAACCCGCTATATTATCAGGGTTCGCAACGTGTCGGATGCTATCCCTGCGTTCTTTCTTCAATGTCCGCCCTTAAGGCACATTTTGAAAGAAACCCAGATCTGGCGAAAGAAATTTCAGCCCTCGAAGATGAGTTACAAAGTCCATTTTTCAAATGGGATGCAGTCCGCCCCGAATTACGGACTGGAACGGTAAAAGGTAAAAGCGTAACATTCTCGAGAGCTGTAGACATCGATCAATATATCAGAGACAAAAACAGCACTTTAAATTTATTTGAGGATGACACGCCCTCTTGTTCTTCCTATTATCATTTGTGTGAGTAGATTGTATTTCGGAGAGAAGCCCTTTTTGATTTTGTTGTTTTAGATATTCTTACACTGTAAATTTCGGAGAGAAGCCC
>JAAYGA010000299.1 GCA_012727935.1 Pseudomonadaceae bacterium
AGTTTTAGCCAGTAGGTTATCTTGCCTACTGGCTTTAATTTTATTTAAGCTGCAAACGCTTAGCTAATTTATGCAAGTTGCTAGAATCCACTTCCAGCTGCTTAGCGGCTAAGGACCAGTTCCCCTCTGTTCTTTCTAAGGCTTGTTGAATGGCCTGCCTTTGGCAGAGATCAACTTGTTGTTTTAAAGGCAATAAACTAGCTTCGGTTAATTCGCTTCCCATTTGTAACGCTTGCGGTCCACTAGGGTGAGTTAAATCTAACTCTTCAGGTTCTAATGAAACCCAATCATTGGCAGTAGCCTGACGCGCCAGCGTTTTAAGGGCAGCACGACTAATAACGTGCTCTAATTCGCGCACATTGCCCGGCCAAGCATAGTTCAATAAAGCATATTCCGCAGCAGCAGAAAGGCGCAAACAACGTAAACCTAAGCGGCTTCTATTTAGCTCTAAAAAATGCCCAGCTAATAATAAAATATCATCGGGGCGCTCACGCAAAGGAGGAATAGGCACAGGATAAACCGATAACCGGTGGTATAAATCGGCACGAAAACCACCATTTTTAATGCCTTCCTGTAAATGCCGATTAGTCGCAGCCACTATACGCACGTCCACCTGACGCGTTGCATCTGAACCTAAACGCTGAATCTCGCCACTTTGCAGCACACGCAATAACTTAGCCTGCACACTTAACGGCAACTCACCCACTTCATCTAAAAACAAAGTACCGCCATGCGCCGCTTCAAAGCGCCCTTGCCTATCTTGAGTTGCCCCTGAGAAAGCCCCTTTAACATGGCCAAATAACTCACTTTCAGCCAAAGATTCAGGCAAGGCGGCACAGTTAATGTGCAACATAGGTTTGTTTGATCTTTGTGAATGCTGGTGTACAAAACGGGCAAACAACTCTTTACCTACGCCTGTTTCACCTAATAATAAAAGGGGTAAATCAGATTGTGCGACTAGTTTTAATTCGTGCAGCAGTTGAGTAATGGCTTCACTTTTAGCAATAATTTCTGAACGGTCAGGTGCTGCACGAACCCCTCGCGCCTCTAAAGAAAGACTACGCCAGCCTAAACGCTCTTGTTCTAGCTGCGTTACGCGCACAAATATTTCAACTAGCAAAGCATAACGCTTTAATAACAAAGCAGATTCAGCCTTAAATGTTCCTGCTACTAAAGAATCAAGCGTTAATGCACCCCACAAAACACCTTCCACGTACAAGCTAACGCCCATGCAATCGTGTACGGGTAAAGGCTCGCCCACCAAAGCATCTAGCAACCCATCGTAAGGGTCTGGCACTCGGTTATCTGGAGCAAAAATAATCGGCTCACGGCTACTAAGAATTGTTGCTAGACGTGGGTGCTCAGCAATTTTAAAACGCCGCCCTAACGCCTCTTTAACCAGGCCTTCTAAAGCAACAGGACGCAATTGCTCAGCTTCTTTTTTAAGCAATACCACTGCACCACAATTAAAAATTTCTTTAAGTGCATAAACCAACC
This sequence comes from Pseudomonadaceae bacterium, assembly GCA_012727935.1. Lineage (GTDB taxonomy): Bacteria > Pseudomonadota > Gammaproteobacteria > Pseudomonadales > Halomonadaceae > Marinospirillum. The sequence continues at coordinate 1,498 of JAAYGA010000299.1, forward strand.
GCTGAAAACGTACTGCGGGCGTTAAATCATTGGTTAAATCAGCTAATAACAGCGCATCAATCACGGTAAAAGCACCTCTAAGGGTATTTAAAACCCATAATTACTGGGTAAATAAAACCATAACAGATAAAACAAGCCACTAACAACCCCTAGTCACCTAGGTATTTTAATACTTGGCTTAAATCTTGCTTTTAATAAAACAGTTATTTAATTAATTATTGTTAAGGTTTACTTATGAAAAACACTGCTATTCAGCAGAATAAAAGTTCTTTTTTTTCTCGCTGGAAAAACCCCGCTCAACAGCTTACACAACGCTTAGAAAAGATAGAAAAAGAAAACCTAGCTTTGCAACAAGAGAGGGATCAGCTACAAAAACAATTACAGCAAGCAACAAGTAACCTGCAAAAAGAAAGTACTAACCTGCAAAAAGAGAAGAAACACAGCCAACTGCAAGCAGGCATAGCCGTTCATTGGAAAAGTTTTGCTTTATCACTGGATGGCATTATTCATTCTTTTGAATACCTTAATAACCTAGTGGCAAAAAATAGTAATCAAGCACAAGCAGTGCATGACACAACCTTACAGCACGATAAGGAATCTTTTGTGCTAGCTAAGCAATTACATAGCCTAAAAGAAAACATTCAAGACACAGAGGCCACCTTAGCTGCTCTTACTCAGCAGGTAGAGAAAATAGATGGCATTTCTAATCAAATACAAGGCATAGCAGATCAAACCAACCTTTTGTCGTTAAATGCAGCCATAGAGGCAGCACGTGCTGGTTTTGGTGGCCGTGGCTTTGCGGTAGTAGCCGATGAAGTGCGGCACTTAGCAGCAGACACCCATAGCGCCACTTTAAGCATTAATGAATTAGTTAAAAATATTAAAATTAGCAGTGGCGCTACCCAGCAAAAAATGCAGCAGCAAACCAATCAAGTTCAGCAGCTTGAAATTGCTTTCAATATTAACCATCAGCGCGTTTTAAGCCTTGGGCAAGTTGCTTTAGATTTATCTATGTCTAGCGCAACAGCTGCTAGCCTTGCCGATGTGGAGCTTGCCAATCTAGATGAAATTAGCATTAGATTAACCATCTACCGTGCTCTACTGGGGCAAATTCACCTAGCAGCTAAAAATGTGCCTGATGATAGTCATTGCCGCTTAGGCAGGTGGTATAACGAGGGTGTTATTAAAGGGATGCAGCAGCAAAAAGATTTTAAAGCCATGGCCAAGCCTCATGCTGAAGTTCATCAGTTTGCTGAACAAACCTTAGCGGCGGGTGAGGAAGGTGACTACACTAAAGCTTTAACCAAGTTACAACAAATGGAAGATGCTAACGCTAAGGTTAACCTGCACCTTAACCGAATTTTAAATAGCCTTCGTAATAACGAGCTAGGTAACTTAAACCTAAAAGGGTAATAAAAACCCCAAAAATAAAGGTTAAAAAAACCCAATTAATTAAATAAAGCTGATTTTTCAATTGTTTCAAACTGGCAAGCTTTTTGCTATGTATGTGATGGGCATAAAAAAATAGATAACCCCTCAGAATCAGGAGCTACTTATGGCGGGCTATAAAAAACTTTGGTGGACGTTAATTGGTGTCCTTGCGGTAACCTTTGCGCTGCTTGGCTATTTTGGAACAGAAATTTATCGCCAAGCACCGCCTATTCCAGCAGAAGTCGTTACTTCTTCTGGCGAGCTACTGATGACTGAAGAAACCATTCTTAATGGCCAAACGGCTTGGCAATCGGTGGGTGGAATGCAGCTAGGCTCTATTTGGGGGCATGGTGCTTACCAAGCGCCTGACTGGACAGCCGACTGGCTGCACCGAGAATTAGAGCATTGGCTAGAATTGTCGGCTCAAGCTAACTATGGCCAAGCGTTTGCTGCACTGAATAAAGCTCAGCAAAACGGCTTACAATTTGCCATGAAAGAAGAGTATCGCAATAACCGCTACGACCCAGCCAACAAGCAGCTAGTGGTTAGTGCTACCCGTGCTAAGGCTATTAGCCTTTCTGCAGATTATTACCAGCGTTTATTTGGTGATGACCCAGCCTTTACTGAAACCCGTGGCAACTTTGCCATGAAGAACAATACGTTACCTTCACAGCTAAGACGTGAAGAAATGACCCAGTTCTTCTTTTGGACGGCTTGGGCGGCAGCAACCAATCGCCCAGACAGTGAAGTGACCTACACTAACAACTGGCCACATGAACCGTTAATTGATAACCGTCCTACGGCAGAAAACCTTATTTGGTCGTTAGTCAGTATTATTTTACTGGTTGCCGGTATTGGTGGCTTAATTTGGGGTTGGGCTTTCTTACGCAATAAAGATGAAGCTGAGCCTAAAGCACCAGCGCAAGACCCTTTATCTTTAGTCAGCTTAACGCCTTCGCAAAAATCTTTGGGTAAATACCTTTTTGTGGTCGTCGCCCTGTTTACCTTGCAAGTTTTCTTAGGTGGTTTTACTGCCCACTACACCATTGAAGGCCAAGGTTTTTACGGCATTAATACCTCCGACTGGTTCCCCTACTCTTTGGTTAGAACTTGGCACTTGCAAGCAGCTATGTTCTGGATAGCGACCGCCTTTTTAGCTGCCGGTTTGTTTTTAGCGCCCATCATCAATGGCGGTAAAGACCCACGCTTTCAAAAGCTAGGAGTCGATCTGCTTTTCTGGGCTTTAGTTTTAGTCACTGCCGGTACCTTTATTGGCAACTGGCTAGCCATAGCGCATTTAATGCCCCAAGAGCTGAGCTTCTGGTTTGGTCACCAAGGTTATGAATACCTAGACCTAGGCCGCTTCTGGCAGATTCTTAAGTTTGTCGGCATTCTGTTGTGGCTAGTGCTTATGCTGCGTGGCATGGCACCTGCCCTAAAAGGTGAAGGCGATAAAAACCTATTAGCACTCTTTACTGCCTCAGTTGTGGCGGTGGGTTTGTTCTACGGCGCTGGCTTCTTTTATGGCGAAAGAACCAACCTTTCCATTATGGAATATTGGCGCTGGTGGGTGGTTCACCTATGGGTAGAAGGTTTCTTTGAAGTCTTTGCCACGGTTTCCTTGTCGGTTATTTTCTTTAACTTAGGGCTAGTTACCCGCACTACTGCAACCGCTGCTAGCCTAGTTGCTGCCTCCTTGTTCTTGTTGGGCGGCGTACCGGGAACCTTCCACCACCTTTACTTCTCTGGAACCACCACGCCAGTTATGGCGGTGGGCGCAACTTTTAGTGCCTTAGAAGTCGTGCCACTGATTGTTCTAGGTTATGAAGCTTGGAGCAGCTGGCGCTTACAACATTCTGCACCTTGGATGCAGCGTTTAAAGTGGCCGTTAATGTTCTTTGTGGCTGTCGCTTTCTGGAATATGTTAGGTGCTGGCGTGCTAGGCTTTATGATTAACCCGCCCATAGCGCTTTATTATATTCAGGGACTAAACACCACACCAACACATGCTCATGCGGCTTTGTTTGGTGTCTATGGCTTCCTAGCCCTTGGCTTCTGTTTGCTGATTCTGCGCTACATTCGGCCTAGCTTGCACTTCAATGAGAAGCTAATGAGCACGGCTTTTTGGTGGCTGAATATAGGTTTAGTACTCATGCTGTTTACTAGCCTCTTGCCAATTGGCTTAATTCAGTTCCATGCCAGTGCCACAGAAGGCCTTTGGTATGCGCGCAGTGAAGCCTTTATGCAGCAAGACTTATTGCATTACCTACGTTGGATAAGAACCATTGGTGATGTGGTATTTATTGTGGGTGCTGTTGCTGTTAGCTGGCAAGTTGTTCAGGGTGTTTTCCTCCACAAACCTAACAAGCAAGCGCAGTAAAAAGCTAAGCTAGTTGAACTAAGTTACTAGAGCTAAGGAAGGTGTTGAGCGGTTTCCATATTTTATGGAGCCGCTCTTTTTTATTGTAATTAAACAATGTAATTAAAACCAGCTAAGGATTGAGTGGTGGTAATTTTTCAATTTTAGACTGGGTTTTTAATAGCCAGATACAAACTAAGACCACGGCTAATGAGCCACCAATAATAAGTAACCAACCTAACCAAATCTCAAACGTTGACAGAAAATAGTTAGCTTCTGTTCGTTGTTTAGTGCTTGGCGTTTCTTCAAGTGCCTGTTTTTCTTCAAGTGTCTGTTCTTCTTCAAGTGCCTGTGCATCTTTAAATTCTTGCATGGCTTTCATCTTAGCCATTGTTTGGTCACTTGGTAGCACTTCAAGCTGGCCTAGTTTTACTTGGCTTTGCCTTGCTTGATGTGCGTTTACATCCCACCAGTTCAAGGTTAAATTGGGCAGTTTTAAATTGCCGGCTTGCTTGGGGTAAAGCACTAGCCGCTGCTTTAAACTGCCCACTAATAAACCATCAACCAACCTATCACTTAGCTCTTCTGTTAAAGGCTCAATTCGCCAATTTTTAGACGTTAAGCCTCTGAATTGGGGCAAGTTTCTTGCCTGCTGCCCCACGACATCAAGGTGAATGCTTAACTCTAAGGCTTCATCTTGTTTTAATTGTTTAGGGCGAGGTAAAAAAGCCGCCTCCAAATTCACACCCAAAGCCGGCAACCAAGGCAGTTCTTTAGGCCAACTGTCTGGAATGGGGCGCACATTAATGTTTAATGCAGGGGTTGCTGCCTCATAAAGCTTGCCACCGGCTTGCCCAGCTAAGGTTAAACGGCTAGAAAAATAGCGGGGCAAAATGCGTGCTTCTAGTGTGTGCAGCTGAATAAGTTCTTGCCAACGGGCCTCTTGCCAGCTAACACCTCGCTGGTTAAATC
>JAAYGA010000300.1 GCA_012727935.1 Pseudomonadaceae bacterium
GACTTGCGTGGTGGTGTGCACTTTTTAATGGAAGTGGACATGGATGCAGTGGTTAAACAGCAGTTAGAAGTCACTGCGAGCGAAGTGCGTGCCACCTTGCGTACTGAAAGGCTACGTTTTCGTAAAGTTAGTGTAGAAAACAATCAAATAGAGTTGTTGCTAGGTAGTGCAGAAGATGTAGAAAAAGCTCGGCGTTTATTACAAATAGACCGCTTAGATTATATTTTTCAAGAAGAGAAATCTGGCTTACTGCTGATTAGCTTAAACGAGCAGGCGATTAGAAACTTAGAAGATTATGCAGTAGACCAGAACTTAACTACTCTGCGTAACCGTGTGAATGAACTCGGTGTAGCCGAGCCTTTAGTACAGCGTTCTGGGCGTAACCGTATAGTAGTTGAACTGCCCGGTGTGCAAGATACCGCAGCAGCTAAACGTATTTTAGGTGCAACGGCTAATTTGGAATTTCGTTTAGAAGCCAGCCGCAATGCCGAAGTGTTTGATACTGAAACCTTTGGTTTTCGTGACCAGCCTAACCGCACTGCCGTACTAGAAAGAGACATTATTACTACGGGTAATAACGTGGCTAATGCCAGCGTAGGCTTTGATGAAAATAACAAGCCGCAGGTCAATATTCGCCTGAATGGTCAGGGCGGACGGTTTATGTCGCAGGCCACTCAAAGCAATGTGGGACGCAGCATGGCGGTGTTGTTTATTGAACACAAAACCCGCACCCGAGTTGTACAGCAAGACGGCGAGCGTGTAGAAATTCGTGAGCCTTATACAGAGCAAGGTATTATTTCTTTAGCCACTATTCAGAGCCAGCTAGGCGCTAGTTTCCGTATAACAGGTTCTGGCAGCGTACAAGAAGCATCTGAGCTTTCCTTATTATTAAGAGCAGGTGCTCTAGCTGCCCCCATTTACTTTGTTGAAGAACGCACCATAGGCCCAAGTTTAGGTCAGAAAAATATTGAGCAGGGCGTAACTTCCATTCAAATTGGTTTGGCGCTAGTGGTTATCTTTATGCTGGCTTGGTACCGAGTATTTGGTATTTTTGCTTGTGTTGCACTAACCACTAACCTAGTTATGTTGGTTGCCTTACTGTCGGTGCTAGGTGCAACCCTAACTCTGCCAGGTATTGCCGGTATAGTGCTAACCCTAGGTATGGCGGTAGATGCTAACGTGTTAATCAACGCGCGTATTAAAGAAGAAATTCACCAAGGCGGTTTATCGCCCCAAAATGCCATTCATGCCGGTTATGAAAGAGCTTTTGCAACCATCTTAGATGCCAATATCACCACCTTCTTAGTAGCTATTATTCTTTTCTCTATAGGCACTGGGCCAATAAAAGGCTTTGCCGTTACACTTTCGTTGGGTCTGCTGACTTCCATGTTTACCTCCATAATGGTTACCCGAATGCTGGTGAACTGGGTATATGGTGGGCGTCGAATTGAACGCATCTCGTTATAGGTTAGGAGCCGAAAATGACTAACAAAACCAGTTACAAACTAACCAATATTAACTTTATGGGTTTGCGCTTTTTTGCCTTTGGTTTATCAGCAGTATTACTATTGGTTTCTATTGGTTCTTTAGCCACACAAGGTTTGCGTTTAGGCTTAGATTTTACCGGCGGCACCTTGGTAGAACTGCATTACGCCAGCTCGCCAGA
>JAAYGA010000301.1 GCA_012727935.1 Pseudomonadaceae bacterium
GCTTAGAACTTGATCAATTTCTTCAGTTTGGTTGTTCAGCTCGGAAACAATGCTAGCCGTGGCTACAACTTCTTGTTCTAGTTGATCAATAGTCTTCTGGCTAGCTTCTACTTGTTCTCGCCCTTCATCGGTTTGCTCTACCGCTTTTTCAGCGCGCTCAGAAGCCCAAACAGTATTTTGTGCAACTTCATGAATAGCGCTGTTCATTTCTTCTAGCGCCGCCACTAGCTGAGTGGTCATGGATTCTTGACGATTCGATTCATCTAAAAGCACTTTACTGCTTTGATCTAATTGCTCTGAAGCGGCAAATAACTCTTCAGTTGAACCAGTCATTTTAGTCACTAATCCTTGGAAAGAACCCACCATAGCGTTCAGCGCTTGCCCCGTTACAGCCATTTCATCTTGGCCGGTAAGTTTAGCTCTAAGCGTTAAATCGCCGGTTTGTTGAATTTGCTGCACCACATCTTTAATGTGCTGCAAGGGTTTAATAACAATACGCTGACTAAAAACCCATGCGAGTGCCATACCAATAAGAATTGCAGCAACTGACATAAGACTTAATAACCACTGCAATAAACTTAAGCGTTGAAAAACCTCGCTGTTTTTTGCCGTTACGCCCAGTGTCCAGCCGGTGTTGGGGATAGGTGCAAAGCCAAGTAGATAATCTTGCTGGTCTTGATCTAGGTTAAACTGAGTGGTGCCTTGACGTACTTTGATTAGCTGAGTAAAAGTAGCAATGCTATTGGCATTACCCATTTCTAGCGTATTGTATTGGTTAAGTACTTTTTCGCGGTCACGGTTGGCAATAATAATGCCTTCAGCATTAACCACAAAAGCAAAGCCGCCCTTACCAAAACCTAGGTCATCAGTAATATCGCTAAGTAAAGAAGCGTCCATACGGGCAATTAAAACGCCTTTTACTGCTTGACTAGATTTATCGCGAATCGGTGTAGCTAACATAATCACAGGCTTATTAACCACACGGCTAATAATTACTTCAGACATATTGGTCTGGTTTTCAAAAGCTTTAATAATATAGCTGCGATTACCTAAATCTGCGGTATTACCAGCAGGGTAATGAGCAATGCCCTCAGCATTAACCCAACCTAAGCCCAAATAACCTAAACGCTGCGTAGCTAAATCTAAATAGCTTAAAGACTCATCTGATAACTCTTGTAGAATAGGCTGTTCAGCTAACTCAGCTAGGGTAGCTAACTGTGTGTTTATACGACTGCGAACCGTATCGCTAGCGCTTACTGCTATATTGCTTAATGCATGTTCTACCTGCTCATTAACAGCCTGCGTTGACTGATAAAGTGCCGTTAAGCCCAAACTGCCCGATGACAAAAGCAAGACAATAAAAAACACCAGCATTAAACGTTGACTGATGTTTCTAAAAGGTAAATAAATGGCCAATTGAAATCCTCTCAGTTAAAAATCCGTTACTAGCAAAAGTGACCAGCTAATTAATTAAAAGCTATTAGTGTTATTTTTTTGCTAATTGTTTTTGTAGCTTATCAATAAAAGTAACTACTTGATGCCCAGCGTCTTCCATTGCTTCTAATGCGGCAACTAGGGTTTCCATATCGCCTCTAGCACCGGCTTCTAAAGCCTGATTACCATATTCATGCACTGCTTTATGAGGGCTATTAAGGTCTCGAAAACTATTTAACTGTTTATAGTTCTTGGCACCATAACCTTCAAAATACCATTTGCCAAGGCGACAAGCCGTATGATCACCTGCGCATTCATTAAAGCGACCTTCACTAATTCTTTGGTAAATACCTGCTTTCCAGACTGCATGGTCTAGTTTAACAGTATTTAAAAAAGCATTAGTGGTTGTTTCGTGAATAACGCTTTGCATGTGATTAGAGCTTTGAATAACTTGATCAACAATGCTATTAATTTGTACGGAGGAACTAGAAACGTCTTCGGCACCCACTTGGCTAATATCGACTAAATTGCGAATGCTTTCAATTTGGCGAATAATTTCTGCAATCAGCTTTTCTATTTCGCCACTGGCTGAACTTGCTTTACCAGCCAATTGACGCACTTCATCGGCAACCACGGCAAAACCACGACCATGTTCGCCCGCCCGCGCCGCTTCAATGGCTGCGTTAAGTGCTAGAAGATTGGTTTGGTCAGAAATTTCTTGAATACTGCCAATTAAGCGGCCAATGTTTTGTGCGGTGACTTCTAATGTGCGCGCACCAGTAGAGCTTTGTTCGGCCTGCTTGCTAATAATTTTAGCACGGCGATCGAGCTGTTCAACGGCTGTACGAGTTTGATTAAAAATTTCATCCAGCAGTTTTAAGGCTTTGCGTTCACCGCGTAAAATATCGGTATCACGCGCTAAACCGTCACGTACAGCATTCAACATGGCGCTACCACGTTGATTAACTTGTTGAATTTTTTCTACTTGGGTGCAACGAACATTCCTAGTATTAAATTCTCCACGCAAGTTATTTAACTCTTGTTGCAGCCGCTGCACTTCTTGTAGGTGCTTGTTTTGGTTAACTTCTAGCTTCTCACGTAACTGTAAATTTTCTTTTTTAAGCGCATGACCAAAAAACATTTTTGTCTCCTTCCTTTTATTTAAGCTATGGTAACACGCAGTTTTTTTTGTAATAGTTAGTAGTGGTGCGTCTTTTATGCTTAGGTTCTAATGTTTTGTACGTTTTTTGTGTATCTTTTTATTTGTTTTTGTATTCTATTGTTGGTTTTGTGTTGGCCTGACTTTTAATCCTAAGTCTGTTCTAATATTGCTTTTCTTGATTCCAGCAAGAGACCCGCATGAATACCAGTCAATTAAATGAACTGTCTAGCGAACCACATAAAATACTGCATAAATATAACACTGAATACACCCTTTTGGGTACGGCGCACGTTTCTAAGGCCAGTGCTGTTAAGGTGCGTCAACTTATTCAAAGCGGCAAGTTTGATGCGGTTGCAGTAGAGCTATGCCCTGCCCGTTTTGCTTCTTTAAAAGACCCCGATACTTTAGCAAAACTTGATCTTTTTCAAGTCATTAAGCAGGGTAAAGCCGGTATGGTGGCAGCTAACCTTGCCTTGGGTTCTTTTCAACAGCGGGTGGCCGAAGAGTCGGGAATTGCCCCTGGCGAAGAGATGAAAGCTGCCATAGAAGAAGCGACTAAGTATAACCTACCCTTATTAGCCATTGACCGCGATGTGGGCATTACTCTAAAACGGGTTTATCGCAGCGTGCCTTGGTGGCAAAGAGCAGGGCTAATTTTGGGGCTTTTTACTAGTTTATTTTCTAAAGAAAAAGTATCTGCAGAGGAAATAGAAAAGCTAAAACAAGGCGATATGCTGGAAGCAACGTTTAGTGAATTTGCTGCTGATTCAGAGCACTTGTTTCAAGCTTTAATTGCTGAGCGCGATCATTATATGGCGCTTAGGCTAGCACAAGAAAATAGCGATAGTCGTTATAAGAAAGTGTTAGTGGTTATAGGTGCTGGGCATTTAAAAGGCTTAGATGAAAGCTTAAGTGGACACCTTCCAGACGACCCTAGTGAACAATTAGAAATTTTGCGTAGCTTGCCAGCGGGTAATCGTTGGCTGAAATACCTTCCTTGGCTGGTGGTTGCGTTAATCTTGTCTGGTTTTGTGGTAGGTTTTAGCCGCGACACTGGGCTAGGCGCACAAATGGTGGTGGATTGGATTCTTATAAACGGTGGCCTAAGTGCTTTGGGGGTGCTAATTGCCGGTGGTCATCCGTTAACTATTTTAACAGCCTTTGTTGCCGCACCGCTGACCTCGCTTAACCCAACCATAGGCGCTGGCTTTGTGGCGGCAGCTGCGGAGCTGTATTTCCGTAAGCCAAAAGTAGCCGACTTTTCAACTTTAAGACAAGATACGGCTAACCTAAAAGGCTGGTGGAAAAACCGTGTTTCACGCACCTTATTAGTGTTTATTTTAGCAACCTTGGGTTCAGCAATAGGCACTTATGTCGGCGGTTTTCATATTTATGACCAACTTACCAAAATACTGTAATTCACTTTCAAGAGAAAAAAATGCTTTTATCGGTTAAACAGAATTGGTTTACTAACGTGCGTGGCGACTTACTTGCCGGAATCGTTGTTGCTTTGGCTTTGGTGCCTGAATCCATCGCCTTTTCTATTATTGCAGGGGTCGATCCAAAAGTAGGCTTGTATGCCTCTTTTTGTATTGCCGTGGTTATCGCTTTCACTGGCGGCCGTCCTGGAATGATTTCTGCCGCCACCGGTGCTATGGCGCTATTAATGGTCACTCTAGTAAAAGAGCATGGTTTGGAATACCTGTTAGCGGCCACTATTTTAACCGGTGTGCTACAAATTATTGCCGGTTACTTAAAGCTAGGTAGCCTAATGCGCTTTGTTTCTCGCTCGGTTATTACCGGCTTTGTGAACTCCCTTGCCATTCTAATTTTTATGGTGCAACTCCCCGAGCTAACTAACGTGACTTGGCACGTTTACGCCATGACCTTAGCAGGCTTAGGCATCATCTATCTTTTCCCTTATATCCCCGTAATCGGTAAGTTAATGCCGTCTGCTTTGGTGTGTATTTTAACCCTGACGGCTGTTGCGCTTTATTGGGGAATCGACATTCGCACCGTGGGCGATATGGGTGATTTGCCCGATACCCTACCTATTTTCTTATGGCCAGAAGTACCGCTAACTTTAAAAACGCTGATGATTATTTTTCCCTATTCGGTGATGTTAATGGCGGTGGGTTTGCTTGAATCTATGCTAACAGCCACCATTGTTGACGATATGACCGATACTAAAAGCGATAAAAACCGTGAGTGTAAAGGGCAAGGCGTTGCTAACATTATTGCCGGTGGTTTTGGGGGAATGGCCGGTTGCGCCATGATAGGCCAGTCGGTGATTAACATTAAATCGGGTGGCCGTACCCGCCTTTCAACCTTAACTGCAGGCTTGGTGTTGCTGGTTTTGGTGGTTTTTTTATCCGACTTTTTATCCATCATTCCTATGGCGGCCTTGGTTGCAGTGATGATAATGGTTTCTATTGGTACCTTTAGTTGGAAGTCGATTATCGACCTTAAAAAACACCCTATCTCTACTAATATAGTCATGTTAACCACTGTGGCGGTGGTGGTTTCAACTCATAACCTAGCCCTAGGTGTGTTTATTGGCGTGCTATTAGCAGCGATGTTTTTTGCCAATAAAGTGGGGCATTACATGGTGGTTAATAAAGGCGAGTTGGGCGACGGTACACGGGTTTATACGGTGTTGGGGCAGGTTTTCTTTGCATCTTCTAGCAAGTTTATTGAGTCCTTTGATTTAAAAGAACCGATTGAAAAAGTTGTTATCGACCTAACCGCCGCCCATTTTTGGGATATTACCGCCGTTGAATCTTTAGACAGGGTAGTCATTAAAATGCGTGAGCAGGGTGCAGAAGTTGAGCTGCTAGGCTTGAATGAAGCCAGCGCCACCATTGTTGACCGTTTTGGTACACATGATGACGCTAAGCGATTAGCGAGAGTGCTGGCTAAGCATTAAAACCTAACCGGCTTGTTGCTCTTTATCGGCTTCTTTAAGCAGGTGCTTGGCTAAACCTATGCCCGTTTCAGAAAAGGTTTGATGGGTATAGTTAGCACCTGCTGCATTAATGGCTTCGGCATCTCCGGCAAAGGAACTGTGACTAATAATAACGCCAGTAAAGCCATATTTTCTTAATTTTTGACTGGCGATAACCTTAGCCTCTACATCGTTAGCGGTAAGCAGTACATATTTAAGGTTAGGCGCTTGCAACTGCTGCCATAACATCTGATCTTCAGCATCAGCAAAACTTCTTTAATGCTCCATAAGGCTTTAGAAAGCTCGGAAGAACGCGGGTGATTAGCCAGTAAAGCACCAAAAGCCAAAGCGCCTAACTCTGAAC
>JAAYGA010000036.1 GCA_012727935.1 Pseudomonadaceae bacterium
GTCAACTTGGGTGCCTTTGAGAGCATCCATTAACGATGAAAAAGGAAATTGTAAATATACAGGGCATGTTGGCGAGTACTTTGGTTGTGGTTCTGTAGCATTTCCTCCAGAGCACAGACAAATAGCAGAGAAAGCTAGCTGGAGTGATATTGGTATTGGGTGTACTCCCCAACCCTACGCCTACGAAGATGGCTATTATTCTACAATTGAACAGTACCAATGGAATGACAAAGAACCAATTGGAATTCATCTTATATTTGAGCACCCTCAACCTGTAGTTGGCGGAACTTTATGGGTGTTAAATCCTGACTTGGTTGTAGCACTCCGGCTTATAAAAGAGGGGAATAACTGGGTAAGGCCAGAAGAAAATTTTGTGGTAGTAGCTCGGGAGGTTCTCGATGACAAAGGAAAGCAGCTGCTGATCGAAATAAAGAGAGAGTTTCTTATGGATTATTTAGCAGCTAGAAATTTGTCTCTAAAGCTATCGTACTATCGGCAAAGAGTGGAAAACGTACCAACACTTGAAAATAGCGAATACGCTGGCCTTGAGGACCACCAAGAAGAGAGAGATGACGGCCGATATGAACTGCTTATTCGCAATTTGAATGATGTATTTGGTGGTAGCTGGGCAATGTTTCGTGCTTGGCGTACAGATGTAGATGAAGAGGAAGATGCCCCTATAATGGGGCCTGAAACAAACGAAAATACTGATTATGAACAGTCTAAAGGAAACAAGTCCGGTTATGATGGTGTACGGGTGGAAGGAGAGTTTTGGCGGGATGAATGGATTGATCACCAAGGCATAAGCAAGCGCGTTAGAGGGGATGCTGATACAAGCCTACCTCAATTCATAGTCGAAACAGATAGTACTCGCATCGCATCATTTGAGCTAAACAATGAAGACGTTGGAAGATGGCTGTGGTTTCGTCCAAGTATTGTAACTGAACTGTTGGGGCTTCGAGGATTTTCACTTAAATGGTATACAGCCGAAACAGGCTCTATTCACTCAACGTCCGGTTATCGAATTCACTTTGGAGTCAACTCAGCGGACTTCATTACAGTATATGCTTATGACATCGCTCGTCTACCTTCATGGGAACAGCACTTATGGGCCGCACATAATGCAGTCCCAGAGGGTAAGGTTTCCAGTGAATTATTAGATTCTCAAGTGAAGGCTCAACCCGCATCCACACATGCAGTAGAGGAGTTGCTTTTCGAAGTAATGAGCATGCTAGAGAATGGATTTAAGCAAGAGTTTAATGTTTCTCTTTTCTCACATGATATAGACCGTATAGAAGCCTTAAAGAAAATATCCAGATTTGAAAGTAAAGATCAGGCGTCCTTGCTAAGGCTAGCAAAAGAAATTGTACGCGTTTTCTCTGACCGGCTTAATGTGAAAGAGTTGCGGGCGTTATCAGTGCATGCGAATAAGGACAAACTTGGCTCAAACAAACTACTGCAAGACATACTATCCCAAAAAGTTGGAGATGATACTGCTCGTAAAGTCTTTGGGCCAATTGTAGGCGCTTATGATTTGCGAGTAGGTGATGCACACCCGACAAGTTCAAAGATCGGCGAAGCCCTAGAGCTTGCCGGAATTGACACTGAAAATTCTTTTTTAAGGCAAGGACAACAATTAATTTCGAATGTTGGGCAGTCAATTTGGTGGATTGGTAAGATGATGTTTGAAAAGCCTCAAAATTGATGAGGCTCTCAAGGTGGCATAACAAGGCGCTGCTGTCGGACAAAAATTTTCCGCTGCGCTCCAAATTTGCCGCAGAGCGCGGCGTTATGTTTTACGAATGTTCAAGCGCAGTCATTGACTGGGCTTGGCGCATGACCGCCAAGGTTGCTGCTTCCTCAAGACTGGCGGAAATAAAAAAAAC
>JAAYGA010000391.1 GCA_012727935.1 Pseudomonadaceae bacterium
AGCTCGTAGTCGATGCCGTCGTCCGGGTCGCCGAAATCGACGTTGGAGGCGAAGCCGCCCACGTAGAAGCCGCTTTCGTGCTCGACGTAGGCCTCCAGCTGCAGGGCCGGGTCCTCCATGGTCTGGGACACGCCGCGCCAGACGTAGTCGCTGGCGGCGACCACTTCGCCGCCGAAGGACCAGGCCGGTTCGGCGCCGGCATCCTGGGCCAGGGCGGGCAGGGCGGCGGCGGACAGGACGGCCGCGAGGGCGGCGCGGAGGGGCAGGCTGGACATTTCGGACTCCGGGCCCGGGATGGGCGAAAGCGCCGCAAGATACACCCGCGCGCGCGCGCGGTAAATTCGCGTTGACACAGCCCCCCGGCGCTCCGAACATGCGTGGCCTGTCACAGTCCCGGAGATTGCCGTGTCCCTGCGCCTCGCCACGCTGGCCAGCGCCAGCGCCCTGATCCTTGCCGCCTGCGGAGGCAGCCAGCCCGGGGGTGACGCCGCCGGTGCGCCGGCCGGGGCCGAAGAGAAGGTCCTCAACGTCTACAACTGGTCGGACTACGTGGCCGATGACACCATCGCCAACTTCGAGGCCGCCACCGGCATCCGGGTCAACTACGACGTCTACGCCGAGAACGAGACGCTGGAGACCAAGCTGACCGCCGGCGGTTCCGGCTACGACGTGGTGTTCCCGTCGGCGCGGCCGTTCGCGCAGCGCCAGATCCGCGCCGGCCTGTACGCGCCGCTGGACAAGGCGAAGCTGCCCAACCTGCAGCACCTGGACCCGGCCATCATGGCCGGCCTGGCCGACATCGATCCGGACAACGCCCACATCGTTCCCTACATGTGGGGCACCACCGGCCTGGGCATCAACGTGGACAAGGTGACGGCGGCGCTGGGCGCCGACGCGCCGCTGGACAGCTGGGGCCTGCTGTTCGACCCGGCCAACGCCGCCAAGCTGGCCTCCTGCGGCATCCACGTGCTGGACGATGACCAGGAAGCCTTCAGCGCGGCGCTGATCTGGCTGGGGCGCGATCCCAACGCCGGCTCCGCCGATGAGATCGACGCGGTACGCGAGGCCTACGCCGCCATCCGCCCGCATATCCGCACGTTCAACAACGCCGAGTACAAAGATGCGCTGGCCAACGGCGATGCCTGCCTGGTGATGGGCTATTCCGGCGATATTGGCCAGGCTCGTGATGTCGCCATCGAGGCTGCGGAAGCCACCGGCCGCGCGGCACCGGATCTCCGCTATGTGATCCCGAAGGAAGGCGCGGTCCGCTGGATGGATGTGATCGCCATTCCGAAGGACGCGCGCCACCCCGGCAACGCCCACGCCTTCGTTAACTACCTGATGCAGCCGGAGGTGATCGCCGCCATTACCGATCACGTGGCCTATGCCAACGCCAACCTGGCCGCCACGGATCTGATCGATCCGGAGATCGCCGCGGATACCGGCGTGTACCCGCCCGAGGACGTGCGCGAGCGGCTGGTGGATCCGGTGTCGCTGCCTGACGACATGCAGCGCCAGCGCGTGCGGGCCTGGACCGGCATCAAGAGCGGCCGCTAGGCAATGTCCGTCCCTGCGCGCGGCGTGACGTTGGCAGCCGAGCCCTGGCGCGATCCGGCTGCCCAGCCGTTCGTGCGTATCGAAGGGGTGACCCGGGTCTTTGGCCAGACCTACGCCTGCGATGACATCTCGCTGGATATCTACCGCGGCGAGTTCTTTGCCCTGCTGGGGGGCTCGGGCTCGGGCAAGAGCACGCTGCTACGGATCCTG
>JAAYGA010000400.1 GCA_012727935.1 Pseudomonadaceae bacterium
GGACCGTGGAGTCTGCAAAAGTCGAAGAAAAGTGGATTCAGCTGATCGAAAAAGTAGGTGGCGACGATACTGGCAAATCCGACCTGGATTACTTCTTTGATGATAACCAGAATATCAAGATTCTTGATTCCACCCAGCGTAAAAATGAAGATGGTTTTCGCGTACTCAAGGCTCGTCAGGATGAGCGCCAGATCTTGCTGGCCAGAAATAGCAAAGGCAAGAAAAACTCGAATAGCGAGTATCCATCTCAACAGGAAAAAAGAAGTGAGATTCGCGTCAGCGTGGATACCAGCCAGCTCAAACGCCAGAAGGATGCCATCAACCAATTGATGAGTCGCCCTTCAACAGGCCACTGGCCTCTGATTCAGATGTTGCAAAAGCGTGAGCAAGCTTGCTGGCCGGATGTTAAACCGGTTCAAATTCCTGAGTCTGGCTGGACAGTGTTGACAGATCCAGATTTTGACGGTTGTGATCGCCAGCGTGAGTTTGTTGCCAAAGCCCTGGCGAACCAAGATTTCACCATTTTGGATGGCCCTCCAGGGACGGGTAAAACCACCACCATTCTCGAACTGATCATGCAACTGGTGTTGCAAGGCAAGCGTGTTCTGTTGTCGGCATCCACTCATGCCGCGATCAACAACGTGCTGGAACGCATCAAGGAAAATCCAGTGCTGTCGGCACAGATCTTTCCCTTGCGTATCGGCGATGAAAACAATGCCATCGGTGTTGAGGAATTCCAGTTCGATAATGTGCTCAGTGGTCTTCAGAACATTCACGGGTGCGAGCATCTAAGTAAGCAGCTGATGGTGGATTCTTCCAATCTGGTTTGCGGTACCACCATCGGCATCCTGCGGCTGTTCAACGATCGCGAGATGTCGCTGGATACCGGCGAGCCACCATTTGATGTAATGATCATTGACGAGTGCAGTAAAACGACCTTTCAGGAATTTCTGGTGCCTGCACGTTTTGCGAAACGTTGGGTATTGGTGGGCGATGTCCGTCAGCTATCGCCGTTTACTGATCGCGAACAGATTGTCGCCAACCTTGATAATCTGATGCTGGTTCCACCAAAAGGTAAAACCCCCGGTCAGAACCTTTCTGCAGCAGTCCAGCAAGCCTGTTTTCTTTTGGAAGAGCTGCGAGGCAATCATCAATCTCCGTATTCACAGCCAATGCTGGTGCCTGTTACCCGTGACGTTGCAAGTGCATTGGTTGAAGAAATTCGAAAACGCACTGAACAGCTAAAACTTGCTAAAGGCCTAAATAACTTATTGGTCGTAATGGCAAATGCAGGGCGTGATGCAGATAGCCACATGCTTGGCTTGAAACAGATTCAGCGGCATCCTGAACAGCTGTATAACCACAATTTGCTTTTTATCGAAGAATGCTGTCTGGGGGAGCTGACTAGCTGGATTCCTGACGATATGCTGGTGCTGCATCCCGATTGGTGTAGCACTGCCCAAGCGGCACAACATAGAATCACAGGTATCGGTTGCAGGCCATTCAAGGTTAAGTCCTCTGATTACACGGATACCGAGCAGCTTCATAAGGAACTACTTGACCGTATTGATAGCACTAAATGGTCGGAAGAGGTTTGCTGGCGCCTGGAGCGCGAATACTGGTTGCGGTTGCCCA
>JAAYGA010000037.1 GCA_012727935.1 Pseudomonadaceae bacterium
AAAACGTGCCTTTAAATAACTTTTATTTGGCAGAAGAATACCACCAAGATTATTTGCTTAAAAACCCCAATGGTTATTGCCATGTCGATTTAAACAAAGCGGATATTCCTTTGCCTAATAAACCGACTAATAAACCCACAGATAAAAACACTAGCAAGGTATTTGATGCAAGCAATTACCAAAAACCAGACGTTGCTAGCTTGAAGCAGCGTTTAACGTCTGAACAATTTTATGTCACTCAAAATAGTGGCACTGAACGCGCTTTTACGCATGCTTACGATGATTTGTTTGAACCCGGCTTGTATGTCGACATTGTGAGTGGTGAGCCGTTATTTAGCTCCAAAGATAAGTATCAAGGGGGTTGTGGCTGGCCAAGCTTTGTAAAACCGATTGAAGATAAGGCGGTTGTTGAGCTGGTGGATACTAGCTATAACATGCGCCGTGTTGAAATACGCAGTAAGTTAGCCGATTCCCACCTAGGCCATGTTTTCCCCGATGGCCCTAGGGATAGAGGCGGTTTGCGTTACTGTATTAATGGTGCAAGCCTTAAATTTATTCCCTTAGCGCAAATGCAAGCCGAAGGTTACGCTGCTTGGTTAATTGCGGTGGAATAACCTTTTTTCATTATTTTTAATCTTTGTTTTAGAGCGCCAAGCGTTTTACTTGGCGCTCTAATTTATTCAACAGCAGGCTTCTCTAAATTAATACTTTTCTTCAGAAATCCACAGTTCAGGTGTGAAGCGAACAACTTGGTTACGGCCAGCATCCTTAGCAGCATATAAAGAAACATCGGCGTATTTAAGCACCTGCCAGAAAGCCTGACCATCGCTTGGGTAGTCGGCTAGGCCTGCGGAAATCGTTTTGTTAATTAACACACTGCCCGCTTTAAATTGGAAGGCTTCAACCGCTTTACGAATTTTTTCAGCCACTAAAAAGCCATCTTCGGCATGGGTATCAGGCAGAATAATTAAAAACTCTTCACCACCGTAACGAATCACTAAATCAGATTCACGTACGTGCGCTTTAAAAATATTCGATAAATCAATAAGTATGCTATCACCCACATCGTGCCCATAGGTGTCGTTTACTTTTTTGAAGTAGTCTAAGTCCATCATTATAAGCGTCATGGAAGTGCCACGGCGCTTACACTGATTCATTAAGGTTTCTGAGTACTCTTCAAGGAAGCGACGGTTACGCAAGCCTGTCATGGCATCATTTAATGTGGACTCTCTTAGGCTTGCCATTAAGCTTTTGGCTTGTAATACCGGCGCTGCTTCGCGTAAGTAAGATTCAATTAATGGCTTGGCAATTAGAGCGCGTTTTAAATCATTGGGTTCTAAAACTAGCTGGATAACACTACCAACTCCGCCCGATTGAATAACAGGGAAGCAAAGGTAAAGCTTGCCTTCTTGACGTGCTTCGTTAGAGAAGGAGCGGCAGATAAGTGTATTTTCTGTGCCGTCAATACAGTGGCCAGTACGCATAGCGCGGCAGGTAGTGCATTTATCGGTAATGTCGCTGTTACACCATTTAATGGGTGCTTGGGCTATGCCATCAACATTTATGGTGTTGATTTGTTTTTTAATTTGATCTACTTCATAGACGGAATAGTGACTAAAGTTAAATTCAGTTTGAATGACTTCACTAATGCGTTGAAACACCTCTTCACTTGATTCGTCTTCTTCAATGGCCTGTTTAAATTGCGCTACTTTTACTAGGCCAGAAACAGTGTTAGCAGTATCTGCCAGCAAGTCGCCATTAACTAGCGGTTGTGATTGAATTAAGTGGGCCACGTTATTGCGTATTTCACTAAGTTTGGTGGTAATGCCTTCTGAAAGGCTATTAAAGTGCCGTGCAATAGCACCAATTTCATCATTACTGCGTTGTTGTACACGCACACTAAAGTCGCCGGCTTTGGCTTGACGAACTGCCTGTTCTATTTCATTGGCCGTAGTAACTAGTGGTTGCAGTAAGCGGCGTAAAAATAGTAAGGAGATAACTGAAAGAAGGGCTGTGGCACCGACTAAAACAATAATGGTTAGTAAAGCTGCGGTACGCATGTGTTTAATTGAAGCGGTTAAGGTGAGTGCGCCCAAAACTGAGCCTTCAGGTACGGCATGGCAATTTAAACAGTTAACATCGCCTTTGCTGCTGGCAATGTAGGGTACGGTGGCGCGAAATTCGGCACTTAAATAACCGCCAACGAGGGTGTAAACTGATTTACCAGTACTCAGTACTTGGTAGTCGGTTGGGTCGGTAATGCTTTCGATGGATAGGCCGTCGCCAAACTGCTCTTGTACCAACGGGCCACGGATAACCCTTGCTTCATCTAAGCCATCTATTTGCCCAATTCTTTTTAATAAGGAGTCGCGTTGATGAATGGTGCCGTTTAGCATTGACTCGGTTAAGGCCACGCGAATGATTTCTGCTGAAGTGCGGGTTTGTTCGGTAGCAGCACGGATAGAAAAATCACGAAAAGACGCTAAGCTGGCAAGCGTTATGACTAGAATAAGAACAAGCATAACCGAGGCTAGTGCTAGTAGAGTTTTGGTTTGAAGCTTCAGCGTCATGGTTACTTTCCTTAGATAGCTGCTTTTATTTTTAGGTTGTTTTTTTAAGTGCTTGTTTTATAAGGATTTTTTATAATGGGTATTGCTCTAGTACAAAACTACAGTAAATTAAGTGCTACATCTATTATCAATTATGCCGACTAGGCTTAATTCTAAACAACTTAGCTGAGGTATAAAAGCATGAAAAGCTGGCGCAAACTAGCTGCTGAATCTGAACGTCGTTATGAAAAAATTCCAGAAAGGCGTAAAAGCTCAGGCATTCTACTTAAAATGATTAGTGTTTTTGGCTTCGTGTCTTGGTTGCTCATGTTGCCTGTTTTAGTTTTAGTGCAGCAGGCTAAGCCACAACTAGAAACTTTTCTTGATCGTTGGGTTGGGTCAAAAATAGAACCCACTTGGGATCTAACCCTTTACCGCTATGCTTTTTACTTAATGCTGATTATGTTAATCCTGTCTTTTATGGGCTTGGTTCTTAATGCTTTTAGAAGGCGTCGCAGCACCGATTCTTGGCGAATTAACCTAGTCATTACTTTTCTATTGTCCTTATCAGGCATTATTTACTATTTAATTTACGCTAAAACGCTAGGGTGAAGGCTTAAGCGTTTTAACGTTTTTAGCTCTACTTGGGAACTTAGCTAGTCGCTAATTTTGCTTTTAAAAAGCTGACTAGCTCTGCAATTTTTATATTGCTTGCTTCAGTATCACGGCGGCCTTTGTATTCAAGCTCGCCTTCTTTAAGGCTACGCTCACCAATAACAATGCGGTGTGGAATGCCCATTAATTCTAAATCAGCAAACTTAAAGCCGGGGCGACCTTCACGGTCATCTAGCAATACATCAATGCCAGCGGCTTGCAGTTCTTTATAAAGCTGTTCGCTGGTTTCTTTTACTAGTTCCGATTTATGCGCATTCATTGGCACCAAGGCTACTTCAAAAGGTGCAATGGCAGCAGGCCAAATAATACCGGCAGCATCGTAATTCTGTTCAATAGCTGAGGCAACAATGCGGGTTACGCCTATGCCGTAACAGCCCATAATTAAAGTTGCCGCTTTGCCATTTTCGTCCAGCACTGTGGCATTCATGGCTTCTGAATACTGTGTACCTAGCTGGAAAATATGGCCTACTTCAATGCCGCGTTTAATTTGTAGGGTGCCTTTGCCATCTGGGCTAGGGTCGCCTTCCACAACATTACGCAGGTCGGCCACTTCAACTAGGGGCAAATCACGCGCCCAGTTAATACCAAAATAGTGTTGGTTATCTTGGTTGGCACCGGCTGCAAAGTCGCTCATTAGGGCAACGGAGCTATCAATAATGCAAGGAATAGCAAGTTTAATTGGGCCTAAAGAACCCGGCGCTGCACCCACGGCAGCAATAATTTCATCATCGCTAGCCATTTCTAACGGGCTGGCAACTTGCGGTAAATTAGCGGCTTTAATTTCGTTTAGCTCATGGTCGCCCCGCACCACTAGTGCTATTAAACCACCTTCAGCTGCTTTTACGACCAAGGTTTTAACGGTTTTTTCTATGGCTAAATCAAACTGCTCAACCAGCTGGGCAATGGTTTTAACGTCAGGCGTGTCAACTAAACGCAGTTC